>DAOMFQ010000323.1:0-1182 GCA_035429905.1 Gemmatimonadales bacterium | reverse complement strand
AGCACGACGACCGCTCGGCGGTGGGGCTGCAGGCGCAGTTCAACCACCACACCGACGACGGCCAGTTCAGCGTCGGCGTGACGGGGCGGGCCGACTGGACCGATTACGTGCTGGACGAGACCGACGCCCGCCTCGCCACGGCGCCGGAACAGGCGAATGACGGGCGGTACCAGGCGCTGGGGCTCTACCTCCGGTGGCGGGGGATGACCTCCACGCGGTTCATGTACGACATCGGGCTCCGCGGAGACCTGGTGCACTACCAGAGCCTCGATCGCCTCGACTCGCTGGCCGGTTGGGAGGAGGCCACCGACCCAGTGGTGAGCCCCAAGCTCGGCGCCAGCTACCTCCTCAGCAGCAAGCTGCGCCTCCTCGGCTCGGTCGCCCGCGGCTTCCGCGGACCGGTGGGTGTCATTGCCGACCCGAGCCGTCCGCTGGTGACCGCCTGGGCGGGCGAAGTGGGCGCGGAATACTTGTCCGGCCCGTTGAGCGCGGGAGTGTCGTTCTTCCAGTTCAACACCGCCAACGAATGGATCAAGGACCCGGTGACCCTCGAAGTCGTGTCCGCCGGCACCAGCCGGAGGCGCGGAATCATCGGGGATGTCTCCTACGTCCTCTGGAGCCGCCTTACCCTCGCGGCCGAGGCCACCCTGAACGATGCCGAGATCACGGGGATCGCGGAAAATCCGGCGGTCTCCCTGTCGGCAGGGATGCTCCGTCCTCCGCGCCCGCTCTTCCACACCGAGCCGCTCGAGCCGGGGGATGCCGTGCCTGGCGTGTCCGCCTGGTACGGGCGGGTCGGCGCCGAGTACACCCTGCCCAATGGCTGGTCGGCGTACGGCCTCTTCCGGTTCGAGGGGCCGTACACGCCGATCGGGGAGCAGGGCGTCCGGACGCAGTCGTACTCGGTGGTGGACGTGGGCGGCTCGATCGCGTTCGGGAGCAGCACGGCGCTCGATGTGGACGTGCTCAATCTCTTCGACGCCAAGTATCCCGAGCTTCGGGCCTCGGGCTACATCAATCCCGGCACCCCGCGGAGCCTGGTGGTATCGGTGCGGCTCCTCGGACCCCAATGACCATGCACGACTTCAACCTTCCATTTTCTGGAGATCCAACCATGCATCACCGCACCACCCCCCGGTCACTGCTGACCGCACTCGCCCCGCTCGCGCTGGCCGCGGCGCT
>DAOMFQ010000322.1:0-1754 GCA_035429905.1 Gemmatimonadales bacterium | reverse complement strand
CCGGTCACGACCGACTCCCGCCCGGCCATCGCGGCGCGAAGGGCCTCGAGCCCCTCCCCGGTCTTCGCGCTGGTGCGAAACACCGGATACCCCGCCTGCCGGAATCGCTGCTCGAGCCAGGTGCCCGGGTCGAGGTCCACCTTGTTCACCACGACCGCGGCCGCAATCTCGTTGCTCTCCGCCACGACGAGCAGCCGGTCGATGAGCTGCGGCACAGGCGCCGGATCACGGTTGGAAGTGACGACGAACACGGTGTCGATGTTGGCCGCGATCGGGCGGGTGCCGCGCCCCAGGGGAACGCGGCGCTCGAGCAGGCTGGTCCGCGGGGCGACGTCGGTGATGGTGGCGAGGCCGCCGGCGGCGTCCGGGAGGAGGGTGACCCGGTCGCCGACGACCACGCGGGGGGCGTCGCGCTTCGTGCGCCCGGTCAAGACCGCCCGCAACTCCCCTGCGTCGGTCGCCACGCGGTACGCGGCGCCGTCGCGCTCGAGGACCGTGCCCGGGATGCCGGTCACCACTCCCCCGGCGATCGCGCGATGGCCTCGTCGAGCGCCGCCTTCACGTCGTAGAGCGACAGCGCCTTGAGCCGCTCCTCCGCCTCGGCGGGCGTGCGCCCCCACGCCAGGAAATCGGTCTCCACGTGACCCGCCGGCGCGGCACCGGCGGCATCCCACCGGACGAAGAGGAGCGCCGCGCCGAAGCGACCACGGGCATCGGGCTCGTCGTCGACGTACAGCCCGACCGAGTAGGCCTGGCCGTCGCTGCCGCCGAACGCCGCCGCCCGCCCATGCTGGGCCATGTACCCGCCCAGGGTGGCTTCCATCAGGCCCGGAGGGCGAGCGTCTCGCGCACCACGTTGCCGAAGATGAAGACGATGTTGGCGGGCCGTTCCGCCAGCCGGCGCATTAGGTAGGGATACCACTGGGTGCCGAAGGGGATATACACCCGCATGTTGAAGCCGTCCTTGCGGAGCCGCTCCTGCAGGTCGCGGCGGACGCCGTAGAGCATCTGGAACTCGAAGCGCGCCGCGGGAATCCCCTCGCGGGTGACGAACGCCCTGGCGTGGTCCAGCATCCGGCTGTCGTGAGTGGCCAGCGCCGGATAGTTGCCGTGCCGGAGCAACTCCTCCATCAGCGCCACGTACTGGCGGTCCACATCCGCCTTGTCGGGGAACGCGACCTCGGGCGACTCGAGGTACGCGCCCTTGCAGAGCCGCACCCGGGCCTTGAGCTGGATGAGGCGTGAGATGTCGGCGGCGGAGCGGCGGAGGCAGGACTGGATGACGACGCCGGTGTGGCCGCCGAATTCGGGAAGCAGGTGCGTCTCGAAGAAGTCGAGGGTGCGCTGGGTGTACGCCGACCCTTCCATGTCGAGCCGGACGAAGCCGCCGAGCTCCCGGGTCTTGGTCAGGATGCGGCGCATGTTGTCGATGCAGAGCGCCTCGTCGATATCGAGCCCCATCTGTGTCAGCTTGACCGACACGTTGATGTCCGCGCCGCTCCGGGCCAGGACGTCGAGCATCTGGAGGTACTCGTCGCGGGCGGCCACGGCGTCGGCCTCGCGCGTGACGCTTTCGCCGAGGAGGTCGAGCGACGTCGTGATGCCGTGCTTCTTGAGTTCGAGCGCCGCGGCAGTGGCCGTGGCGCTGGTTTCCCCGGCCACGAACCGGCTGGCGAAGCGCCGGGCCAGTCCGTTCCGCCGCAGGAAGTTGAACACACCCTGTTGCTCCGACAGCCACAGTAGGAAGGTGCGCA
>DAOMFQ010000321.1:0-1799 GCA_035429905.1 Gemmatimonadales bacterium | reverse complement strand
CACGAGCTGGCCAAGGTGGACGCGAGCCACGCCCTCACGGTCAGCGCCCACACCAACCTCGGCTCCTCCCCGATCGTCGAGTTCGGCACGCCGGAACAGCGCCGGCGGTACGTCCCGCTCCTCGCCGGCGGCAAGGTGCTGGGCGGGTTCGGACTGACGGAAGCCGGCGCCGGCAGCGACGCCGGCGGCACCGCCACCACCGCGGTGGACAAGGGTGATCACTACCTCTTGAACGGCGCCAAGGTCTTCATCACCCACGCGGGCGTCGGGGAGATCTTCAGCGTCACGGCGCGGACCTCCCCCGGCCCGGGCCATCGGGGCATCACCAGCTTCATCGTCACCAAAGACACGGTGGATCTCGAGCAGTGCCGGGCGGTGGGCGTCGGCCACGCCGCCGACCTCCCGAAGACTCGCGGCGTCCGGGCCGGCAAGAAGGAAGAGAAGATGGGGTGGCGGGCGTCGGACACCCGGGAGCTCATCCTCGAGGACGCCGTCGTCCCCAAGGAGAACGTCCTGGGCCGGGTCGGCGAGGGATTCGTCAACTTCCTCAAGACCCTCGACGCCGGCCGGATCGGCATTGCCGCGGTCTCGCTGGGCATTGCCGAGGGGGCCTACGAGGAGGCGGTGCGGTATGCCGGGACGCGGCGCCAGTTCGGCGCCCCGATCGGCAGCTTCCAGGGGGTCAGCTTCCAGCTGGCCGACATGGCCACCGAGATCCAGGCCGGCACCCACTTGCTCTACCACGCCGCCTGGCTCAAGCAGCATGGGCACCCCTTCAAGAAGGAGGCGGCCATGGCCAAGCTCTACTGCTCGGAACTGGCGATGCGGGTGACCACCAAGGCGGTCCAGGTCCTCGGGGGCTACGGGTACACCACCGACTATCCGGTCGAGCGAATGATGCGGGACGCCAAGGTCTGCGAGATCGGCGAGGGGACCAGCGAAATCCAGCGTATCGTCATATCCCGTCACATCTTAGGCGCTCTGGAAGGGTAGCCAAGGAGGGGGGCGGATATTGCCCTCCGGAGCCCTCGGCCGTATCATTGAGCCATGGAGTCGGCAGTACACCCACCTGTTGCGGTTTCGTTCGCCTCCCGGGTCCGAGCCTGGGGGGCGACTGTGCTTGGTGCAGTCACTCGGTTTGTTGGCCTCCCCGGTCATACCGTTCGCCCCGAGCCGGCTGGGCCGGCAGGGCGTGCCGGATCGGAGGGGCCGATGCCGTTCGATCGCGGTCGTGATTCTCTGTCGGCGGGACTCCCGCCCTCCAATTCTTCCCTCCTGATCCCGGTGTACGGGCGGCTCGGTGCCGCCGTGGCATGGCCGGGCAGGTGGGGTACCCCTGTGCAGATTGCCCCCGGCATCCCCGAGGCCCTCCCGGGCTCGGGCGTGGCGTGGCGTGCAGTCGAGGTTCCCACGCGTGAAGCGCGAGATACTCATCAACGGTGGCCGGCGGGAGACCCGGGTGGCCATCTTGGAGGACGATCGGCTCGTCGAGCTGCTGTACGATCGTCCTGACCAGCGCCGTTCCCTCGGCGACATCTACCTCGGCCGCGTTGACGCGGTCCTCCCAGGAATCCAGGCCGCCTTCGTGGACATCGGCATGGAGAAGTCCGCCTTTCTCCACGCCTCCGACCTGCTCGAACCCGACGAAGACGACGACCCCGACGAGCGCGACGACGAGGACGAGGACGTCCCCGACGCCGACGCGGGCGACGCCCCCGCGGCGCGCGACAAGGCGTCCACCCCCCGGCAGCGCGAGGTCAGCAACCGCGGTGCCGTCCCCAACATCCAGGAGCTCCTGA
>DAOMFQ010000320.1:0-1931 GCA_035429905.1 Gemmatimonadales bacterium | reverse complement strand
AGTACGCCATCCACCCGGTGGCCGGCCGGATGCCGGGGCACATGAACGTGCTGCTCGCCGAGGCGAACATCCCCTACGAGAAGCTCAAGGAGATGGAGGAGATCAACGCCGAGTTCCCGAACTGCGACGTGGCGCTGGTCATCGGGGCGAACGACGTGGTGAACCCGGCGGCGCGGAACGACAAGGCGAGCCCGATCTTCGGGATGCCGATCCTCGACGCCGACAAGGCGCGGAGCGTGATCGTGATGAAGCGGTCGATGAACCCGGGATTCGCGGGGATCGAGAACGAGCTCTTCTACCTCCCGAAGACCTCCATGCTCTTCGGCGACGCCAAGCAGTCCCTCCTCAAGCTCGTGTCGGAGGTCAAGGCGGTGTAGTCCCGCCCCACCGCCGCACGTCCGTCACCGCCGCGAGGCCCCGGATCCGCTCCTGGGCCTCGCGGTAGTTTTGCAGGAACTCCTCCCGCCACGCCTCGGGCAGGTGCGCCCGGAAGTACTCGGCCGTCAGCAGCGGGCCCGCCGTGCCCGCGTGGGTCGCCACGATCTCGCCGAGGAGCAGGGTGGCCGGCCCGGCGTCCATCGTGTTGAGGACCTCGCACTCGAACGCGGCGTGGCAGTCCGCCAGGATCGGCACGCCCCCGCGGCCGAGGCGGTGCGGAATGCCCTCCAGCTTGTCGGCCACCTTCCGCCCGCTCCGAAAGCCGAGGCGGTGGACCAGGTCGAACTGGTCGCGGTGGAGGAGGTGGGCCACGAACCGGCCGCTCGCCCAGATGAGGTCGTGGCTCAGGTGCCACTTGTGGACGTACACCGAGAGCCGGGGGTGCTCCGGCGAGATGGTGGCACGCACCGCGCTGTCGAGGATCATCCCGTTGGTCCGGCCGGCGTGGGCCGAGGTCACGGCCACGATCGGCGAGGCGAGCTGGCGGAGGAGCTCGTAGGCGTCGTTGGTGAGCATGCCGCAATCTAGGCCGGGACCGGGGCACCGGCCACGCGCCTCCGTGCAAGCGACGCCGGCTGCCGCGTCTCTCTGGCGCACCCCATCGTGGCCGGGAACCAAATGGCGCCTCCGGTGGTCTACGGAGGGGCAAGCGACTGCCTGCGGGGTCGAGTGGTCAACTCCTTGTGGGATGCGACGTTGCCGGGAGAGGGGGCATCCTGCGGATGGCGGGGTGGGCTTTCGGGGGGTCACCCCCCTTGCGGAGCCGCAACCCCTTCCCGGCGCGGAAGTTAGCTAACCTGTTGATTTTTCGCGCCTTAGCTGTTAGGTTTCGCGACTGTTTTGAGGGCGGCCACGCCGGCCGCAGCTGGATATAGAGTGCCGGGTTTCCGGAGGAGGATCGGTGACTGTCAAGCCGCGCGCCAAGCGTCGCGCCGTTCGTCCGGCGCAGATCGCCAAGGCGGTTGATGAGGGACGCGAGTCGCTCGACCTGTACCTCGATGAAATCAGCCGGGTCCCTCTGCTGACCCGTGAGCAGGAAATGGAACTCGCCCGCAAGGCGTTCCGCGGCAACGTGGCGGCCCAGGAAAAGCTGGCGCGCCACAACGTCCGGTTCGTCGTGTCGGTCGCCAAGAAGTTCCAGAACCGTGGCGTGCCGCTCGTCGACCTGATCGGCGAGGGCAACCTCGGCCTCATGACGGCCGCCCGCAAGTTCGATCCGGATCGCGGCGTCAAGTTCATCTCGTACGCGGTGTGGTGGATCCGTCAGGCCGTCCAGGCCGCCATCGCCCGTCACGGGCGTCCGGTCCGGGTGCCGCTGAACCGCACGGCCGACCTCAGCCGCCTCGGCCGGACCACCACGCTCCTCAAGGAGCGCCTGGGCCGGATGCCGACCACCGAGGAGCTGGCCCGCGCCACCGGCCTCACGCCGGAAGCGGTCCGCAGCCTCAGCGCCCTCAACACCGAGGCGGTGCGGCTCGACCACCCGACGCGCG
>DAOMFQ010000319.1:0-2213 GCA_035429905.1 Gemmatimonadales bacterium | reverse complement strand
TCCTCGACGGGCATCACCTCCTGCTTGTTCCCCGCCCCGCGAACCCGGACGGCGACCGACCCGGCCTCGGCCTCGCGCTGCCCCACCACCGCCATGTACGGCACCTTGCCGACCTCTCCCTCCCGGATCCGGTAATTCAGGGTGGAATTGCCGGCGTCGAGCGTGGCACGAATGCCGGCCTCCCGGAGCCGGGCCACCACGTCGGCGGCGGCCTCCGCCTGCTGGTCGGAGATCGGCAGGACCCGCACCTGCTCCGGAGAGAGCCACACAGGGAACGCGCCGGCGAAGTGCTCGATCAGGATGGCGATGAACCGCTCGAACGACCCGCACATGGCGCGGTGGATGACGACCGGCCGGTGCTCCGCATTGTCCTCGCCGACGTAGCCGAGCTCGAACCGCTCCGGCGCCGCGTAGTCCAGCTGGATGGTGCCGAGCTGCCACTTGCGGCCGATCGAGTCCGACACGTCGAAGTCGATCTTCGGTCCGTAGAACGCCCCGTCGCCCGGCTTGAGTTCGTAGGGCAGCCCGGTGGCCTCCAGGGCGGAGCGCAGGTCGGC
Source organism: Gemmatimonadales bacterium (assembly GCA_035429905.1). GTDB lineage: Bacteria > Gemmatimonadota > Gemmatimonadetes > Gemmatimonadales > GWC2-71-9 > SPDF01. Next base: position 1,656 of record DAOMFQ010000319.1, on the reverse strand, counting down.
CTCCGCCCGGTCCCACATCGCGTCATCGCCGATCCGCTCCGGCGGCCGGGTGGCAAACTTGAGGGTGGCGGTGAGCCCGAAGGTGGCGTACACGTCGAGGATCATCCGCGCGACCGCGCGCACTTCATCGGCGATCTGATCGGGCCGGAGGTAGATGTGGCAGTCGTCCTGCTGGAACTGGCGGACCCTCGTGAGCCCCGACAGGGCACCCGTCACCTCGTTCCGGTGCAGGACGTCGAAGGTGCCGTAGCGGACCGGGAGCTCGCGGTAGGAGTGCTTCCGCATGCCGTAGAGCAGGTGGTGTGAAGGGCAATTCATCGGCTTGAGGGAGAAGTCGTGCTCTCCCGATTCCGTGTCGAGCACCAGGAACATGTTCTCCCTGTACTTGCCCCAGTGCCCCGAGCGCTCCCAGAGCAGCTTGTTGTAGAGCAGCGGCGTCTTGATTTCCTGGTAGCCCGCCCGCTGCTGCAGCTCCCGGATGAAGTCGTTGACCTCCCGATAGATCGTCGTGCCCCGGTCGGTCCAGAACGGGGCGCCCGGCGAGGAGGGGTGGAACACGAAGAGGTCGAGCTCCTTGCCCAGGCGACGGTGGTCGCGCTTCCGCGCCTCCTCGAGCCGGTGGAGGTAGGCGGCGAGGTCCTCCTTCTTGAACCACGCCGTGCCGTAGATCCGCTGCAGCATCTGACGGCGCTCGTCGCCCCGCCAGTACGCCCCCGCCCCGTGCAGCAGCTTGAAGTGCTTCAACCGTCCGGTGGACGGAATGTGGGGCCCTCGACAGAGATCCTGGAACGGGCCGTCGGTGTACACGGAAATCACTTCGTCGTCGGCAAGCTCGCTGATCCGCTCGAGCTTCAGCGGGTCGTCGGCGAAACGGCGGTTGGCCTCCGCGCGGTCCACGACCTCGCGTTGGAAGGGGTAATCGCGCTCCGCCACCTCGGCCATCTTCGCCTCGATGGCCTCGAGGTCTTCAGGGGTGAAAGGCCGCGGCACGTCGAAGTCGTAGTAGAAGCCGTCCTCGATCGGCGGGCCGAACCCGATGCCGGCGCCGGGAAAGAGCTCCCGCACCGCCGTCGCCATGATGTGGGCCGTGCTGTGCCGCAACACCTCGAGGGCGGCGGGGTCGCGATCGGTGAGGATCGCGAAGGCCGCATCCTTCTCGATCGGCCGTCCGAGGTCCCAGATGGCCCCGTCCACCCGCGCGGCCACGGCGGCCTTGGCGAGCCCTGGCCCGATCATCGCTGCCACCTCGCGACTGGTCGTGCCGGCGGGTACTTCACGCACGGAATGGTCGGGCAGGGTCAGCCGGATTGGCGTCATGCAGCGGGTTCCTGCGTGGCCGGCGTCACGATGGGCTGGGCGCGGGGCGCATACTTGAAGTAGAGGAGGATCCCGGCGATCAAGAGCACTGCTACGAAGAGCCAGCGGCCCAGGTCGCGGGCCGGAATCCTGGAGCGTTCGTCAGCCATGGGACCCCCGCGGAGGGGAGAATAGGATGCCTGCGACTTCACGAGCGAACGTGTTAACTTAACGCGTCTTAGCCAATATTTGCACAAGGAGCGCGCGCGTGAAGCGGGAGCGTCTGAGCCGGGGCGAAATCCTGGGCTGGTCGGTGGTCGGGTTCGGGGCCGGCGTGGTGGGCGGCCTGTGGGCCGCCGG
>DAOMFQ010000318.1:0-2234 GCA_035429905.1 Gemmatimonadales bacterium | reverse complement strand
CGATGGAACTTCCCATCCTGTACGCCCTGACCCACCCGGCGCGGTTGCCGGACGCGGGCGTGCCGCGGTTCGATCCGGTCGGCGCGGGCGCGCTGACTTTCGAACCGCTCCGGTCGGACGTCTTCCCGACCTTCGCCTCTGGCGTGGCGGCGGGGCGTGTCGGCGGCACCGCTCCGGCGGTGTTCAACGCGGCCAATGAAGTCGCCGTCGCCGCGTTTCTCGGTGGGCGGATTCCGTTTGGCCGCATCGCCGACACCATCCACGCGACGCTCGACGCCCACGGCCCCCAGCCCGCCGCCTCCCTCGAGGCGGTGCGCGAGGCGGATCGCTGGGCCCGGGCGCGCGCCCTCCAGGAGATGTCGTGAGCGCACTCCAGACCATCGCCGCCCTGCTCGTCGTGCTGGGCATCCTCGTCTTCATCCACGAGGCGGGGCACTTCCTGGCCGCCAAGTGGGCCGGCGTGTGGGTGCACCGCTTCGCGCTCGGCATCGGCAACCCGATCCCCGGCCTCTCGTTCCGGCGCGGCGGCACCGAGTACGCCATCTGCTGGCTCCCGCTCGGCGGGTACGTCAAGATGGCGACGGCGGAGGAGGAGGTGACCACCAGCGCACTGGAGGGCGCCACGCCCGACGTGGTGGTGCCGCCGGAGGCGTACTTCGAGGCCAAGCCGGTCTGGAAGCGGATGATCATCATCCTGGCCGGCGTGACGATGAACGCGATCTTCGCCTGGATGGTGTTCACCGGGCTCGCCGCCAAGAACGGGCGGGCGGTCGATCCGGAAACGCGGATCGGCGCGGTGGACACCACGGGGCTCCCGGCCGAACTGGCGCCGCTCCGCGCGCTGGCCCCGGGCGACAGCATCCTCGCGGTCAACGGCGTGGCGGTCCACCAGTGGGGCGACCTGCTCGACGGCATCATGTCGGCCTCGGCCGACAGCGTGACCATCGTGGTGGCGGGGAAGCCGGCGGTCGTGCTGCCGGTGCACCCGGATGCCATCGAGGAGCGGGCGCAGGCGGCGCAAGCGCTGGTGTCGTGGCGCCCGGCGGTAGTGAGCTCGCTCACGCCGGACGGTCCCGCCGACCGCGCTGGGCTGCAGCCGGGCGACACGATCCTGGCGGTGGACGGCACGGCGACGCCGCAGTGGTGGGACCTGACCGCCGCAATCGAAGCGCATCCCAACGACACGCTGCCCCTCGTCGTGGCGCGCGGGCCGAAGCAGTTGCTGCTGACGGTCGTGCCCGGCACGGAGGTCGTCCACGGGATGGGGGGCGCGGAAAGGACCGTCGGGCGGATCGGGGTGGGGAACTCCGGGCAGGTGGTCTACGAGCCGCTCTCGTTCACCCAGGCGATGGGTGAGGGTCTCTCCGCCACGATCAACGCCTCAACGACAGTGGTGCGCTCGGTGCGTGGCATGCTGACGGGGCGGGTGTCCGGCAAGAACATCGGCGGCCCGATTCTCATCGGGCAGATGGCGGCGTCGTATGCCGAGGTGGGGGTCGGAGCGTTTTTCGGGTTCCTCGGGGTCATCTCGATCAACCTGGCGGTGCTCAACCTGCTTCCGATCCCCATCCTGGACGGGGGGCAGTTCCTGTTCCTCCTCGCGGAGGGAATCCTGCGGCGCCCACTCTCGCTGAAGCTGCGGGAGCGGCTCACGATGGTAGGGCTGGTGCTCGTGTTGGCGCTGATGGTGTTCGCCTTCTCGAACGACCTGCGGCGGGTTTTCGGGCTGCTCGGCTAAGTCGTTGTATTGATGGGTGTTACGATGTCGGCGGGGCGCGAACTGCGGCGGCGTCGGATGAGGCGGGACAGCGCCCAACCCCTTGTCACGCCACGACTAGCGGGTTATTCTTCCGTGCTCGAAAGAATCGTAGACATCGACGTTGCCCACGCGGGCACCCAACGGAATCCGACAGCATGAGCTTCGACAAGCAGGCAGTCGCCGAGACGCATCGCCGCCACGAGACGGACACCGGGTCCGCTCCCCTTCAGGTGGCCATGCTCACCGAGCGGATCAACTCGCTCACCGACCACTTCCGGACCCACCCCAAGGACCATCACGGCCGCCGGGGACTCCTCAAGATGGTCGGCACCCGGCGTCGCCTGCTCACGTACCTGAAGCGCAGCGACCTGCCGGCCTACCGGACGCTCATCGAGCAGCTGGGTCTCCGCCACTAACTGAAGCCCGTGGGCGAGGGCGTCCCGACCGAGCACGACGGGACGCCCTCTTTGCATTG
>DAOMFQ010000317.1:0-2323 GCA_035429905.1 Gemmatimonadales bacterium | reverse complement strand
GATGAACGCGGTGGCGTACTTCACGAACATCGTCTTGCGGACGAAGAAGAACTTGAAGAGGAGGTTCTTGGTCAGGTAGGGGTTGTTCCCCTGCTCGAAGGGGAGCTCGATGTTGCAGCCCACCGACACCCCATCGGCCTCCTTGGCGCCCCGGTTGCCGGCCTCCATGATGCCCGGCCCGCCGCCGGTGATGACCGGAATGCCGTGGACCACCAGCAACCGCGCCACCTCCACGGCATCCTGGTAGTAGCGCTCGCCCGGCTTGGTGCGCGCCGACCCGAAGATGGACACGCCGTTCTCGATCGACGCCAGGTTGTCGAAGCCCCAGACGAACTCGCCCATGATGCGGAGCACACGCCACGAGTCACTGATCCGGAGCGCGGCCGCGCGCTGGCGCTCCTCGACGGTGGCGAACCGCTCGAAGAGGAGCTCGTCCTCGGTCAGGCTGCGGTCGACCGGGCGCGTGGGAGGGGTCGGGGTGTCGGCGGCCATGGGTCAGGGGCTCCGGGTTCGGTCAGGCTGGGTGCATCGCGGGTGGGAAATATATGGCCTACCAGTCGCCGAACGAGATGCTGAGCCCCGAATTGAGGCCGAGGTCGCTCCCCGACGACCCGGCCGGCGGCCGCGTGTCCCAGTTCCCGTAGAACGAGAGGTTCCAGTCCAGCTCGCCGAAGAGCTGCAGGTAGTAGGTGGCGTTCACGTTGTAGAAGATCCGCCCCCAGTCGTTGAGCGCCGGCATCGCGTTGGCGTTGAGGTAGAACGACGTCTGCTTGAACCGGACGTAGCTCATCCTGGCGTTGAGGAGGGCCGTCACCAGGTCCTCCGAGCTGCCGGGCGTCACGTTCTCGGAGTAGGCGGTGGACTGCCAGGTGAGGCCGGCCACCAGCGAGGCCTTGACGTCGCTCGTGTTGCGGAGGTAGCGGCCCACGCCGCCGCCCAGGGTGGCCTGCAGGGTGATCTCCTGCTCCGAGCTCTGGAGGCCGTTGAGGTAGCCGGCGTAGAACCAGTTCTGGTGGCGGAGCAGGTGGGAGGCCGAGAGCCCGCCCTGGTTGCGCGTGGAGCGGTCGGCCCCCTCCGCGGAGGAGAGGTTGGAGTTGAAGGTCAGCCCCGCGTTCCAGCGGGGCCGGACGTAGAGCACCGAGGAACTGAAGCTGAAGGCGGTGTTGGTGTTGCCCTTGGTGTAGCTCAGGCCCGAGGCCACGTTGCCGCTGAAGCGGCCCCAGAAGGTGTCGGAGGTGCTGCCGAGCGCGGCGATCTGCCGCTTGTCGATGAGGACCCGCTCCCCCTCGCCCGTGGTGATCTGGATCCGCACCGAATCGGTCTCATCCGACGGCAGGATGGCCAGCCGCCCGGAGTAGACCTCGCCGTCCGCCATGTACACGATGAAGAGGTTGGGACTTCCGATCCGCTGGACTCGGTTCCAGCCGATGGCCACGGTGCCGTCGGCGTAGTCGAGGCTCACCTGGAGGGCGCCGGCATTGAGCTTCTTGATCGTCCCCGTCAGCCGGTCGCCGTTCTTCATGTAAAGGGTGTCGGGGTGGTCGGCCCGAAGCGGGGCGGCACCCACCGTCAGGGCGGCGCCGAGGAGGAGGCAGGAGGCGAGGCGCATCGGGCGAAGCTCCGGAAGGACCTGGACAGGGAATTCTACCGGCGCGAAGGCGGAGAGGAAGGCGGTTGTGCCGGGCTCTGGCGGCGCGTAGCTTGGCCGTCAGCCAATCACACTGAGGGTGGAATGCCAAGCCAGTCCGGGTGCGGTCGTGCCATCGTGCGTGTCTTGGGCGGGGCCCTGGCCCTTGGCCTGATTCCACTCCTGCCAACGCGTGCGCTGGCCCAGGACCATTGCGGCCCCGGCGCCGATACGTCGGCGGCGGCCCTCGCGGCGCGCTACGCCCCCGTCCTCCGCTTTGCCCCGAGCGAGCCGTACTTCCCCACGGTGCCGTTCTTCGCCGCCTTCGACGGCAAGGACAACGACGGCAACGGCCGCACCGACTTCCAGGACCCCGGCGAAATCGTCCAGTACAATCCGGGCGACACCACCTACACCTCCTGGGTGCGCCTCGACTCGCTCTACGTGGCGGAACGGAAGAAGGCCAGCCCGCCCGAGCTGGCGGACGGCCCGCCGGTCCCCCCCGTGCCCGCCGTCTTCTACCGGGTCACCACGCTGACCACCGAGCAGCAGGACGCCCTGCGGCGGTTCCTCAAGAAGGACATCCTCGTCTGGGACAAGACTCCGGGCTCGAAGGCGCGCGGCGAGAGGATCAACGCGGATCGGCTGCCCGGCATCGCGTATTACGGCCGGCAAAGGCACAACATGACGTTCGTG
>DAOMFQ010000316.1:0-2354 GCA_035429905.1 Gemmatimonadales bacterium | reverse complement strand
GCACCTGGAGCACGACGAGGAGGAGGTGCGAGTGCTGGCCATCCGGGTGCTGGCCGCGCTGCGCACCAAGCGCGCCCGCGACCTGCTCCTGGCGCAGGCGCTCGCCAGGAAGAAGTGGTGGCGCCGGACCCGGCTCAACCAGCCGACGCCGGAAATGCTCGCGGCGGTGCGCGGCCTCGCCACCACCTGGAACCGGCACCCCGAGGCGCAGCTTGTGCTCGACCTCGCCGCGCGCAGCGCCTTCCCCGAGGTCCGCACGGCGGCGGGGCTCGCATGAGCAGCCCGGTCAAGTTCCTCACCTCGCTGGGCCAGGTCATGGCCACCATGGCGCTCTACGACCGTGGCCACCCGGCGCGGGAGCGGGCGCTGGACGACTCCTACCAGGAACTCACCGATCTCCTGGGCACGACGCCCAAGCTCCGGTTCTCGTTCATCGGGGGCGACGTCGTGTATGAGCGCCGCGTGGTGCGGGAGCTCAAGGAGTGGGACTGGGCCACCCGGCTCGCCACGCTGGGCATCGAGCGGCTGGAAATCGACACCACCGTCACCCGCGACGACTACGAGCAGTTCCTGCGCGACACCTTCCAGCGAAGCCGCGGTGAGAAGGCGGACTCGGCGGAAGTGTCGTACATGCGCGCCACCGGCATCCGGTACGGCACGCTGGCCCTCGACACAGGCGAGTCGCTCGAGGCGGCGCGCGCCACCCTGGCCACCGCCACCATCGCCTACTCGCTCCGCGACGATGTGGACGCCATCAAGTGGATGCACAACCACGTCCAGGAGACCGGCGAACTGCCGCTGCTGGAGGCGGAAACGGTGGTGCGCTCGCTGGCCATCGCCATGCACAGCCAGTCCGAGATCATCGTCCCGCTCCTCCAGCTCAAGGAGTTCGACCAGTACACCACCACCCATTCCACCAACGTGTCGGTGCTGGCCATGGCGCTCGGCGAGTTCCTCGGCTTCGGCGGGCGCGAGCTCCGGGTGCTGGGGGTGTCGGGGCTGCTGCATGACCTGGGCAAGGTGAAGATTCCGCGGGAGATCCTCGTGAAGCCCGGCGGATTTACCGACGAGGAGTTCGCGATCATGAAGGGCCACCCCAAGGAGGGCGCCAAGCTGATCCTCGACCGCGACGTGCGCCTCGAGGTGCCGGCGGTGGTGGCGTACGAGCACCACATCATGATCAACGGCGGCGGATATCCGGCGTTCCATTTCGCGCGCGACACCCACTACGCCAGCCGCCTGGTGCATGTGTGCGATGTGTACGACGCGCTCTGCACCAACCGGCCCTACCGCGACGCCTGGAGCTCCGAGAAGGCGCTGGACTACCTCCAGGAAAAGTCCGGCACCGACTTCGACCCGGTGTTCAGCCTGCCGTTCATCGAGCTCATGAAGGCGCGGAGCGTGCAGCGGCTCTCGCTGGACGACCCGGAGGTCACCCCGACGTGACCGGCCTGGCCATCGCGCTCGTGGCGGTGTTCGACCTCCTCTGCCTGGTGCATCTCTACTGGGCAGTGGGCGGCAGGGTGGGGAACCTGCAGGCGCTCCCCGAACGCACCGACGGCACCGTGCTCTTCCGGCCCGGTCCGGCGTCCACGCTGGTGGTGGCGGCCCTCCTGGCCACCGCTGGGCTGCTGGTGGCCCAGCGCGCCGGCATCCTCCCGGGACCGTTCCCGCCGGCGCTGGTGCGCCTGGGCTGCTGGTGCGTGTCGGGGGCGCTCGTGCTGCGCGCGGTCGGCGAGTTCCGCTACGTGGGCTTCTTCAAGAAGGTCCGCGGCACCGCGTTCGCGCGGATGGACACCCTGTTCTACTCGCCGCTGGCGCTGGTGCTGGGCGCCGGCGCGGGGTACGTCGCCTTCATGGCACCGTAACTGCCGACCCGCTTCCCCGCTTCCCCGCCTATGCCCCCGCGTCCGCTCACCCGCCTCCGCAGGCTCTGCCTCCAGCTGCCGGAGGCGCATGAAGTCGAGGCCTGGGGCGAGCCCACCTTCCGGGTGCGGAACAAGCTCTTCGCCATGCATGCCAGCCCCAACAACCACCACGGCGGGGGGCGGCCGGCGGTCTGGATGAAGGCGGCCCCCGGCAACCAGGAGCTGATGGTGCGGGCGGCGCCGGACCGCTTCTTCCGGCCGCCGTACGTGGGGCCGAGCGGCTGGGTTGGGGTCTGGCTCGATGGCAAGGTGGACTGGGAGGAGCTCGCCGGCCTGCTCGAGGACAGCTATCGGATGACGGCGCCCAAGAAGCTGCTGAAGGAGCTGGAATGACGCTCAGGCCCATGGAGCCCGCCGACTGGCCCGCCGTGGCCGAGATCTACCGCGAGGGGATGGCCACCGGGCACGCCACCTTCAACACCGAGG
>DAOMFQ010000315.1:0-2362 GCA_035429905.1 Gemmatimonadales bacterium | reverse complement strand
CGGTCCGAGGGCCGCGGCGCGGAGACCGTTCCCGTCGCCGCGCGCGGCATGCCTGACGCCGCACCGCCGGAGGAGCCGCCACCCCGGCGTGTGGCGCCAGTCGTCGGCGACCCGTTCCGGCTCAAGGTGCGCCACCTGCTCCTGCCCGCCGTTCCCGCCGCCATCTGGCTGTCGCGTCAGGGCGCCGATCCGGTGCTGATCTTCGCGATTGCCTGCCTGGCCATCCTGCCGCTCTCGCAGTTCCTCGGCGAGGCGACGGAACATCTGGCGGAGCGGACGGGGCCGGCGGTGGGGGGATTCCTCAACGCCACCTTCGGCAACGCCGCGGAGTTGATCATCGCGATCGTCGCGCTCCGCGCCGGCATGGTGGAGCTGGTCAAGGCGTCGATCATCGGCAGCATCCTGGGCAACCTGCTCCTCATCCTCGGCCTGTCGCTCATGGCGGCGGGGCTCAAGAAGCCGATGTTCACCTTCAACCGCACGTCGGCGGGGATGGCGAGCGCCATGCTGGCGCTCGCCGTGGCGGCACTGGTGTTCCCGGCGCTGTTCCATGCGACCCATCCGGAAGTCGGCGCCGCCCTGGTCGAGCTGCACCTGTCCGAGGCCGTCGCGATCGTCCTCGCCGCGGTGTACCTGCTCTCGCTCTTCTTTTCCCTCGTCACCCATCGCCCCCTCCTGGGCGGTGAGGCGCACCCGACGGTGCACCCGGTGTGGGGCGTGCCCCGGGCGCTGGCTGTCCTGGCCATCTCCACCGCCGGCATCGCCGTGATCTCCGAGTTGCTGGTGCATGCGATCGAGCACATGACGGCGGGCGGGATCCTCTCGCAGACCTTCCTGGGCCTCATCGTGATTCCAGTGATCGGCAATGCCGCCGAACACGCCTCGGCGGTGGTGGTGGCGCGGAAGGGGAAGGTGGACCTGGCGCTGCAGATCGCGCTGGGGTCCAGCACCCAGGTGGCGCTCTTCGTGGCCCCCGTCCTGGTCGGCGTGAGCCTCCTGCTCGGCCAGGGCATGAACCTGGTGTTCACGCCCTTCCAGGTCCTGTCGCTGGGCCTGGCCACGGCGGTCACCGCGCTCATCACGCTCGACGGTGAGTCCCACTGGTTCGAGGGAGTGCAACTGTTGGCGCTCTACGCCCTCGTGGGTGTCGCCGCGTACTTCATTTGACTTCGGCGAGACACGCTCCTAAGTTAGTTTCGGATAAACTCTTACGGGGTGCACTGGGTGCGTAATCGCCCGACGATTCTCTTCCATTCGCCGGACGCGCGCCCAGTGCCGGGGGTGCTTCGGCGCTGGGCCGAAGCCCGGGGCTTTCCGGTGCTCGAGTTTCGCCGCGCGGCGGAGCTAGAGTCGATCGTCCTTCGGGGCGCCTCCTGCCTGATCTTTCTCGACGGCGACGAGACCGGCGCCGAGGGACTCGGGATGGTCCGCCGGCTGAAGGCCGACGCCTTCACGGCCATCGTCCCGGCGGTGGTGCTCTCGGGCACGCATGCACCGGAGCGGGTGGGCGAGTGGTTCGCCGCGGGAGCCGACGAGGTCATCACCGGCTTCTTCGCCCCCGCGGAACAACGCGCGCGGCTCGACGCGATGCTGGTGCGCACCGAGCGCGACGTGTCGGTGCATCCGTCCACGCGGCTGCCGGGCACCAACGAGATCGAGCGCGCCATCCGCGCGCAACTGGAGTCGGGCGACGAGTTCGCGGTGTGCTACGCGGACCTCGACCACTTCAAGGAATTCAACGACCGGTACAGTTACTACGACGGTGACCGCGTCATTTTTCTCCTCTCGCGAATCCTGCACGACGTGGTGCGGGGGCTGGCCGGTCCGGCGGGGTTCGTGGGGCACATCGGGGGAGACGACTTCATCTTCGTCATCCCCTCGGCCCAGATCGGCGACGTCTGCGGCGAGATCCTGTCGGTCTTCGACACGCTGATCCCGCTGCAGTACAACGACCAGGACCGCCGCGCCGGGTACTTCTTCGGGAAGGACCGCCGCGGCCAGCTGCACCGGGTGCCGCTGATGACGCTGTCGATCGGCATCGTCACCAACCGGAACCGCCGGTTTGCGCACCCGGCGCAGGTGAGCGAACTGGCCACGGAAATGAAGAGCTACGCCAAGACCCTCCCGGGCTCGGTGTTCGTCGTCGATCGCCGCCAGGCGCCCGAGGGCGACTCGCCCCCCGCCGGCGAGGGACGGGACAAGCGTTGAGGACGCCGCGATGAACGTGACCTGCCCCAGCTGTTCGACCGTGTTCCGGGTGGACCCCGCCAAGGTCCCGGCCGGAGGCGTGCGCGCGCGGTGTTCCGTTTGCCGGGCGGTGTTCCGCGTGGTGGCCGACGCCCTCGAGGCGCCGCACGCGGCC
>DAOMFQ010000314.1:0-2377 GCA_035429905.1 Gemmatimonadales bacterium | reverse complement strand
CGGGTCCTGGCCCCCCTGCTCCGCACCGCGGGGCCGGCGCGGCGGGAGTTCATCCTCAAGGACCTCCGGCTCTTCTTCCGCGACACGACACAGTGGAGCCAGCTGATCCTGCTGGCGGTGCTGCTGGCCGTCTACGTCTTCAACATCCAGACGCTGCAGCTCTTTTCCGGCGAGCAGGTTCCGGTATTCTTCGTCACGCTGGTCGTGTTCCTCAATCAGGGGCTGGCGGGATTCGTGCTGGCCGCCATCGCCGCGCGGTTCATCTTCCCGGCCATCTCGCTGGAGGGCCGCGAGCTCTGGCTCCTCAAGTCGAGCCCGCTCGACCTCCGCGCGATGTTCTGGAGCAAGTACTTCATCGGCACCCTGCCGCTGATGGTGGTGGCCCTCACGCTGACGCTGGTCACCAATGCACTCCTCGAGGCCAGCACCTTCATCATGCTGCTGAGCGTGATCACGATTTCCCTCTTCACCCTGGCCGCGAGCGCGCTGGCGCTGGGGCTGGGGGCGCTCTTCCCCCAGTTCGGCACCGAGAACGCCGCGCAGATCCCGACCAGTTTCGGCGGGCTCGTCTTCATGATGTCGAGCCTCAGCCTCCTCGCGCTGGTCATCATCATCGAGGCGATGCCCGTGGCCACCTATCTCCGGGACCTGGCCGCCGGCGGCGAGGGGCGGCTCGGGATCGAATTGGCCCTGAGCATGGCGGCGGTGACGGTGCTCTGCGTGGTCTCCACGATCCTCCCCCTTCGCGTCGGCCTCCGCCGCCTCGAGGAACTCGAACTCTAGCTCCCGCACGCGCATTCCCGGTACCGGAGCTCCCGGCCGGGGAACCTACCTTGGGCGCGCCGTCCCACTGGCGCGCGCCGTCGGCTCGCGCCGATCCCCAAGGAGGTTCCATGCAAGGCAGGCAACGGCTGGCGGCGGTGGCGGCGTGCACCGACCACGACCCGTCGGCCCCGGTGGCACCGTCGGAGGCAGGTGCCCCCGAGGCCGGTCCCCCAACGGAGGCGGGCGGGGGGGAGGCGGTCCGGATGCAGCGGCAGGCACGGCGTCTTGCCCGCGCGCTCGATCGCCCGGAGTTCCGCGAGTACGTGCGGAGCCAACTCGTCGCGTCGCCAGTGGCAGAACACAAGCTCTACTTCCAGCGCTTCCTCGACCGGGACGGCCGCCGCGCGCTCCGCGCCCTGGCCGATGCCGACCGGGAGCCGGAGTCGGTCGTGTCCACCGACGCCTCGGAGGGGATGGCGGTCGAGGTGTACTTCCCGGTGCCGGGCCACCTGGAACAGTGGTCGGGCGGGCCGGAGGTGCTGGTGGCCACCGCGCTCCGCGACCGCGACGCCCCCATCGCCTTCGACACCAAGGGCCGGCGCCACGTGTTGAGCGCCGACGGACCGCCGAGCCAGCCGGTGCTGGCGCTGGTGCCGCTGGAGACCGACTTTGACCGGGTCGAGGCTCCCGGCCGGGTCATCTGCGACGCGGGCACCTGCCCGGAAGGAGGGACCGGCGGGGGCGGCTCCACCGGCGGCGGCAGCGGGGGCCCCTCCACCACCCCACCGGCGCAGTCGCTCTACCTGACCAGGGCGTGGTTTGCCAGCGACTTCGAGGGGTGGCTCAAGGGGAACCCGGAGTACGAACTCCATGTCCTCGGCCCCAGCACCACCGCCGACAGCACCAACATGATCACCTACCAATGCGTGGGCGAGCACGCGCCCGCCGGGTACTACTGGGACATGAACTCGACGAGCTGGACCGGCACGGCGCTGGTGTTCACCGCGGCCCAGATGGACGCCTTCAACCTGAAGTTCCCCGGCAAGTCATACGTGCTGATGGCCATCGAGGACGACGACACCCCCTGTGTCATCAAGACCAACGAGGACCGGTTCTCCTCCGCCTTCGCGGCGATGAAGAACGCCTACAATTCCTACATCGGCATCAAGGATGTGCAGGTCATCACCGGCGACGGCCTGGCCCGCATCCTCACCGCGGCGAAGAGCGCCGCCAGCCTGATCAACGCGCTGGCCAACCTGATCAAGACGAACGACGACATGATCGGCATCGCGGTGCGGGATTCGGTGGCCGGCCGGTCCAGCCCGCTGGGCAACTGGGCGGTCCTGAACGGTCCCTCGGTCCTGAATGGCTGGCTCAAGCTGGACATGCGCTAACCCCTGCGGCGGGGGAGCACGCTCCCCCGCCCCACACCGGGAGTCGAGATGTCGTACGTGACAGGCAGGTCACTCATGGGAATCTGCGTGCTGGCGGGATCCGCCCTGGCGGGGCCGCTGGCCGCGCAGTCCTCCGCCTGGCGGCTCCAGGCAAGCGCGGGGCACGCCTGGTTCGGCGGCGGCGTCGACGGGACGAACCTGATCGAGGGCAACGACTT
>DAOMFQ010000313.1:0-2391 GCA_035429905.1 Gemmatimonadales bacterium | reverse complement strand
CGCGGTCGTAGTCGGCTACCGTGAGCGGGATGCGTTCGCTGCCTTCGTGCAGGCCGAGCACGCCAAGCTCGGCGCGCTCGTCATCAAGATCTACGCTGACAACGCTCCAAACCGGGGGGCGCTCTCACCGGCGGAGATGGAGGCCATCGTGGCCGCCGCGCGGCTGCTCGACCTTCGGGTGGCGGCCCACGCCGTGAGCGACGCCTCCGTGTGGCGGGCGACCTCCGCCGGGGTGAGCTCCATCGAGCACGGCTATGAACTCGCGGATTCGACCATCCGGTTAATGGCGCAGCGGGGGACATTCCTGGTGCCGACGGACATCGACAGCCTCACGATGGCGCGGTGGCTCCAGATCACGGGTGGTGGACCAGAGGAGCAGGCGGGGTTCGCGCAGTTCATTGAAAGCGAACGCGACCGTCTGCGTCGTGCGGTGGCGGCGGGGGTGCCGATTGCGGCGGGGTCCGACATGTACATCGACATCCGCATGCCGCAGGGTGAGGCAGCCAAGCGCGTGCTGTTTGCCTACCTCGAGGCCGGGATGACGCCGGTGCAGATCCTGCAGGCCGCCACCATCAACGACGCGAAGCTGCTGGACATGGAGGGCCTGCTCGGCGTGATCAAGGCAAATGCTTGGGCAGACATCATCGCCGTCGATGGCGATCCGCTCAAGGATTTCAGCGCCATCGAGCGCGTCATGTTCGTGATGAAGCGTGGCACCATCTACAGGAACAGGTAGGGATCGCCGTTTCCAAGTTCCCCGATCAACCGAGGCACCAATGACCAAGAACATGGGCAGCGCCGACCGCACCATCCGCATCCTCGCGGCGATCGTCATCGCCTTCCTCTGGTACACCGGCCGGATCACCGGCACCGTCGGCACGGTGCTCCTGGTCATCGCGGTGGCGTTCGTCGTGACCAGCTTCGTCGGCTGGTGCCCGGCGTACCTGCCCTTCGGGTGGTCCACCCGGAAGAAGTCCGAGTAGCGGCGCTACCGGAGCGCGCGGACCACCGAGACCTTCGACGCGCTCCGGGCGGGGAAGAACCCGCCCAGCACCCCCATCACCACCGCGAACACCAGCCCCGCCACCAGCAGCGAGGGGGTGATCCGGAAGGCGAAGGCGATCTCGCTGAAGCTGGCCCAGTTGGTGGTGCTGGTCACGAGCCCGTTGAGCGGCAGCGCCAGCAGGCACCCCACCAGCCCGCCGAGCGTGGCCACCACCGCGGACTCGATGACGAAGCTGGCCAGGATGTTCCGCGGGCGGAAGCCGAGCGTGAGCAGCACGGCAATCTCGGGCCGCCGCGACGCCACCGCGGCATACATGGTGTTGACCGCGCCGAAGATGGCGCCGATGGCCATGATCGAGGTAACCAGCACCGCCAGGACCCGGAGGATGCTGCCGAGGAGCTGGCTTTGCTGCGCGTAGAACTCCGACTCCCGGTGCACATCCACCGTGAGCCGCTTGTCGGCCTCGAGCGACCGCTTGGCCTCCTCGAACCCCGCCGGGTCCGCCAGCCGGAACGACACCGACTGGAAGACATCTCCCCGCATGGCGGGCATCACCTGCTCGTTCCCGCCCCAGATTTCCGACTCGAACGCCGACCCGCCGGCCGTGAAGTGGCAGACGACCTCCCACGGCCGCCCGGCAAAGCGCATCGAGTCGCCGATGGCGGTGTGCGGAAAGCGCCCCACCAGCTTCCGGCCCAGGCAGATCTCGTTCCGCCCGGTGGCGGGGAGGCGGCCCTCGGCCACCTGCACGCCGCGCCGCACCTGCCACGCCTCGGGGCCGACCCCGCGGATGACCACGTTGGCCATCCCGGTGGTGTCGGTGATCCGGCCGATCGGGATGACGACGTACACCTCGGGGCTCACGAGCGCGCGGCCGTCGGGCCCCCGGGCCGCCTGGGGCACCGCCGCCAGGATGCTGGCAGCGTCGCGGTCGATGGCGCTTGAGAGCTCGGAGTCGGCCCCCTTCCGGAGCACCAGTACCGTCTCCGGCGAGCCGGTCCGCACCAGCGCGGAGGCAAAGCCGTTGGCCAGCGCCAGCGTCCCGATGAACACCGCCACCACCAGCCCGATGCCGAGGGCGGTGAGCGCGGTGGACACGGGGCGGGCCCGCATGCTGCGCAGGTTGTAGAGGAGCGGGATCTTCATTCGACGTTCCTCAGCGCCGTCACCACCGGCAGCCGCGCCGCCTGCGCCGCCGGCACGATCCCGCTGGCCAGCATCAGCAGCGTGGTGATCACCGCGCCCAGCGCCATCGTGCCCCACGTCACGTCGAACCCGGGGAGGAAGCCGGCGGCGTTGAAGTTGGTGGCGCGGTAGAGGACCTTGGCCGCGCCGAGGCCCAGCACCGCGCCCGTCACCGTGATGAGCCCCGCCTCCGCCAGCAC
>DAOMFQ010000312.1:0-2463 GCA_035429905.1 Gemmatimonadales bacterium | reverse complement strand
CCCGCGCGAGGAGCGGCACCTGCTCCTCGAGCTGGCGGGCGCGACGCGCGCAGAGCTTCGCGCCGCGAGAGAAGCCGAGGTGCTCGACGCGCTGACGTCGATCGCCATCGCCACGCGCTTCAAGGGCACCACGCTGGTGAGCTTCGCGGGGCGGGTGCTGACCCATCGGCAGCTGCTGCACGAGGTGTGGGGCCCGGGGCGCGTGGGCCAGGACCACTACCTCCGGGTGTACATGGCGCAACTGCGCGCCAAGCTGGAACTCGACCCGGCCCGGCCGGAGTATCTCCGGACGGAGCCGGGAGTGGGGTATCGGTTGGTGGAGAAGGACGAGGGGACTTGAGGAGTTGGAGGGGAGAAAAGGGAAAGGGTCAAGGAGAAAAGAGGGGCTGAAGGAGAAAGGAGAAAGGCTGGCTCCGCACCGGGAGCAGCCTTTCTCCTTTCTCATTTCTCCCCTCTTTTCTCTTCTCTCTTTTCTCATTTCTCCTAGTTCGGCGCGTGCACCCCCTGCCCGCCGTAGTCGCGGTCCCCGCCGAGGGTCGGCCCCTCGAACTGGAAGGAATCCGAATTGTCGATCTGCCCCACCAGCTGGCGGATCGAGCCGGGGAATGACGTGATCTGCCCGTGGTTGCCGAACGGGTCGGTGTACCAGACGACCGGGCCATCGGCGTTGTTGATGCTGTTGCCGTTGATGTCCACCTGCCGCCGCACCCCGTTGAAGGGGGAGCGCGGGTCGTCGTAGGCCAGGGAGGTCAGCGTGCCGTCCTCGGTGGCCTGGTCGCAGAGCCAGCCGTTGGCGCGGTCGCCGTTGGTCTCGGTGGCAAAGCACATGTCCACCACCCGCCCGGTCAGCGTCCCCAGGGTCGGATCGTAGAAACGGCTCGGGTAGAAGACCTGGTAATAGGGGTTCACGCCGGCCAGGAACCGGCCGTTCTCAGCGCGGAGGACGGCCGACACCTGCCACGACTCGTGGAGGGCGGAGCCGAAGCTCGAGCTCTGGCCCGGCGGCACCAGCATGTGCCGCTCGATGCAGGCGCGGTCGGGAATGGTGCGCTTGCCGCCGCCGTCGGGGCTGTTGAGCGGCGTCGGCGCGCCGACGGTCAGGTGCACGTCGTGGTCGCACGACTCGACCATCTCGCCCGGCGTGCCGATGGCGGTCATGAGGGTCATGCCGATCAGCGTGCCGCCGTCGCACTGGATGTAGTACACCAGCTCGTGCAGGTTGTTGGTGAAGGCGTCCTTCGAGTGCGTGCCCTGGTGCAGCTTGGTCAGGACGTCGCACTTGACCTGCAGCACCGATCCCGCCACGCCGTCGCCCAGGTTGAAGGAGACGTTGTTTTCCCACTCGACCTTGTGGCCGACGTGGTCCTCGTTGCGGATGCCGGTCGGGTCCCAGATGGCCAGTTGCTCGTTGGCGTAGCCGAACGGGATGTCACCGGTCAGGCGATAGAGATCGGAGCCGCGCGGGTCCCGCCCGTGCTCATGGCCGAAGTGACAGCCGGTGGCCGGGTCCACCGGCGGGTGCCAGGTGGGGTAGCGCTTCCCGTCCGGCCCGACGGTGGAATACTGGTTGTGGATCTCGGGGGTGCAGTTGTCGTTGGCCCCGGGGCGCCAGAGGTCGTACGCCACGCTGTTGCCGGTGGCCACCGGCTGGCCGGGCTCGCTCCCGCCGTCGCTGCAGGCGGCGAGGGCGGCGAGCGCAGGGGCAAGGACGGCGGCGGGCAGGGTGGGGAAGCGCATGGTTCCTCCGCTCAGTGGATCACGAGGCCGATGCCGACGAGCAGCGAGGAGACGCTGGCGTCGTCGGCGATGACCGCGGTGGTCTCGGTGTTGTCCTCGGTGTGCGTGAAGTTCAGGTTGCCCGCGAGGGTCTGCTGCCAGGTGAGGTACGGGTTGATCGAGTAGTTCTTCCCGACCCGCCACTCGTACCCGATGCCCAGGAGGAATCCCGGCTGGGTGGTGGAGATGACGTCCACCGAGTCGCTGGCGCGGTACCCGGTGAGGCCGAGGCCGCCCCTGGCGTAGGCGCCCTTGGCCGGCCACGGATACCAGAGCGCCACCGCGCTCACGCTCCACGACCTTCGCGTGACGACATCCTGCGAGTTGGTCCAGCCGTCGAACTCGCCGCCAAGGAGCCACGAGGACGAGAGCGTCCCGCCCGCACGGAGCGAGGCGGTGAGGTCGGTGCCGCTCTGGTCCGCGCAGATCTCGCAGTGGACCTGGCCCTGGCCGGCGCCGAAGCCGAAGCCGTACCAGAAACCCTGCCGCGTATTGGGATGCTGGGCGGTGACGGGTGTCACGAGGCACGCCGCGAGCGCGGCGATCAGGATGACTCGCTTCATCGGGGGATTCCTCCTGCCCGGGGGAGGGGCAGGAGCGGGGCCACCCGGGGCAGGGTGGGCCCCCGGGTGAACCGCTTACCTCACCGGCGGTTACCCGCCCCGCGGCACCGGCTGCAAGCGGCGG
>DAOMFQ010000311.1:0-2468 GCA_035429905.1 Gemmatimonadales bacterium | reverse complement strand
GCGTCGCTGACCAACACCCTGCTCCTGGTCCTGGCGGCGGTGGTCACCGTCTACGTGCTGGCCAATGTGGCCTACCTCGGCGCCCTCGGCGTGGAGGGGCTTGCCGCCAGCACCGCACCAGCCGCCGACACGATGGAGGTGCTGCTCGGCCCCGCCGGCCGGGTGGTCATCTCGGCGGGGATTGCCTGCTCCACCTTCGGCTTCCTCAACCTGGTGATCCTCGTGACGCCCCGCGTCTTCCAGGCGATGGCTGCCGACGGTCTCTTCTTCGAGCGCTTTGCCCGCCTGCACCCGCGCTACCGGACGCCGGTGCCGGCGCTCGTGTTCATGGGGCTCTGGTCGTCGGTGCTGGTCTATTCGGGGCAGTACGGGGCGCTGCTCGACTACGCCACCTTCGGCGACTGGATCTTCTTCGGCCTGGCGGCATCGACCCTGTTCGTGTTCCGCCGGCGCGATGGTGTGGAGGGGGTGGCCTTCCGGGTGCCGGGCCATCCGTGGACCACGGCGCTCTTCGTGGCGGCGGCAGGATATGTGGTGGTGGGAGCCGTGCTGTCGAACCCGATGAACGCCGCACGGGGCGCGGGGCTCCTGGCCCTGGGCGTCCCCGTGTACCTCTACTGGCGCTCGCGACTCGCGCCGCGCTGAGCGCCCCGAAGGCTGGCCCACGCCAGCCGCCAGTTCCTCCGCATCCGGGCCAACCCAACCCGCAGCAGCGGGGAGTCCCCGAAGCGCCGGTCGAACTCCTCCTCCGTCATCCGATCGAAGTACCCCTCATCCCCGGCGTCGGGGTGCGCCCGGGGGCGGAACTCAGGCAGGCCGGAATCGGCCGCGAAGCGCTGGTTCCAGGGGCAGACCTCGTTGCAGATATCGCAGCCGAACGCCCAGCCGCCGAATTGGCCGGCCAGATCGGCTGGAATCTCCTTCTTGTACTCGATGGTCAGGTAGGAGATGCACCTGGTGGCGTCCAGGACGTAGGGCTCGACGAAGGCCGAGGTGGGACAGGCGTCGAGGCACCGGGTGCAGCTGCCGCAGTGGTCGGCGGACCGGGGTTGGTCGATTTCGAGGGGGAGGTCGGTGAAGAGGGAGCCGATCACGAACCAGGATCCGGCCCCCGGGCGGATGAGCATCGTGTTCTTGCCGATCCAGCCGAGCCCCGCCCGTTCGGCGAGCTCCCTTTCGGGCACCGGGCCGGTGTCGACGTATGGCCGCGCGGTCTTTGCGCCGCTTTGAACGAGCAAGTCTCGTAACTCGTTAATTCTGTTGAGCGTAACATAGTGGTAGTCGGTACTACGAGCATATCGCGCGAGCTGTGCCTGCGCCTCGGGCACCGCGCCGGATTCATAGTAGTAGTTGTCAAGTACAATAATGGCTCTTGCCGCCTTCAGATCCACTTGCCGTGGATCCTTGCGCTTCCTGGCCTGTCGGTGGAGGTACCGCATTGTGCCGGCGTATCCGGCAGCAAGCCATCGGGTCAGGGCGTCGGCGCGGGGGGAGGGGGCAAGGTCGGTGATGCCGCACGCGAGGAAGCCCAGCTCGGCGGCGCGGCGCTTCACATTTGAGGAGGTGAGGGTCACTGGCGAGAGAGGCGGCTCAGAGCCCCATCGTTTCGCGGCGCCATTGCACGAACCGGATGAGGTCCGCCAGCGGCGGGACCGTGTCTTCGGCGCCGTAAGCGGTGTACATCCGCCAGCGGAGGTAGGCCTGGTCAGGCAGAGGAAGGAACGGGAGAGTGGCCCACCAGCGCCGGCGACGGAACGCCCACCCCGCGCGGAGCAGGTCCGCCGCCAGGCGCGGATTCACCAGCGCCCGGACCGCGGTGCGTGCCAGGAGCGGGCCCCACGAGCCGCGGAATCGCACCGAACCGGGGTGGACTGGGTGCATGGGGAGAATATAGAACAGAACCGCAGTCAGGAAAGCACTCGGTTCTCGCCGGTGCCTCGGCCCGGTCGACGAGGGAAGTCGCCCCCTCTCCGGCTGCCGGAGAGGGGGCAGGGGGTGAGGAGCGCCCCTACTGCCGGAAGGAGAACCGGAACGCCCAATCCACCCCGGAACTCGAGTCCCCTCCCGACAGCCGGAAGCGCGGGCCCGTGCTCAGGCGGAAGGCGTTGACCGGGCCGAGCAGGGACTTGTTGGACTTCATGGCGAGGAGGAGTGACGGCCCGACCGTGACGGTGAAATGGCTGCCGGTGATCGCGTCGTCCGGGATCCAGGCGAAGGTGGTGTACCAGCTGACACGCTGGAAGTAGGCACTGTAGTACGAATAGTTGAGCGCGAACTCCCGGCCCGAGAAGTCGTTGGAGGCGACCAGGCCGGCCTCGAGGGTCATGAATCCCCTCGGCTCGAACGGCAGGTAGGGCCACGGAACGACGAATCCGACCTGGAACTGGTGGCTGTTCCCCGGCCACTCCGTGATGCCCCAGGTGACGAGCCGCAGGACATCCTTCGGCTGCTCGACGCTGCGCATCGAC
>DAOMFQ010000310.1:0-2517 GCA_035429905.1 Gemmatimonadales bacterium | reverse complement strand
CTCCGGGTGGACGCCAACGCCGGCTGGACCGTCAAGCACACCCTGCAGATGCTGCCGGTGCTCGAGGAGTTCGGCGTGACGGTGCTGGAACAGCCGCTGGTGCCGACCGACCTGGAGGGGCTGGGGGTCATCCGCCGGGCCGCGTCCATCCCCCTCATCGCCGACGAGTCGTGTCGCACCGTGAGTGATATTCCCGGGCTGGTGGGGCAGGTGGACGGCATCAACATCAAGCTGGCCAAGTGCGGCAGCTTGCGGGAAGCGCTCCGGATGATCGCCACCGCGCGCGCCCACCACATGACCGTCATGGTCGGCTGCATGATCGAGAGTTCGCTGGCCATCACGGCGGCGGCGCACTTCACGCCGCTGGTGGATATCGTGGACCTGGACGGCGCGGCGTTGCTTTCAGTGGACCCCTTCGTCGGCGCAACCATCGCGGGTGGCCAGCTCCGCCTCCCCACCGGACCGGGGCTCGGCGTCACGCCGCGATGACCGAACGGTACGCGCAGGTCGCGCTCCCGCTCCCGCTCGCCACTCCCTACACCTACCAGATTCCCGACACCCTGGCCGACCGCGTGGCGGCCGGGGCGCGCGTCGTGGTGCCGGTGCGCGGCCGGGAACTCATCGGGATCGTCACCGCGCTGGACGCGGCGGCGCCCGAGATGGCCGCGCGCGCCATCCTCGGCACGCCCGACACCGAACCGGCGCTGCACCCGGCGCTCCTCAAGACCGTCGAATGGATGGCGGGCTACTACGGGGCGCCCATCGGCCTGGCGCTCAAGGCCGCACTCCCCGCCGGGCTCTGGGGCAGTTCGGAGGTCGTGGTCGAGGTGGCGGCGGCCCGCAAGGTGCCGGGTGGCACCGGCGCCGAGATTCTCGAGTGGCTGGAGCGGAAAGGCGGCTCGGCGCCGGTGGGGGCCATCGCCCGCGGCATGAAGCGCGGCGTCTGGGACGCGATCGACCGCCTGGCGCGGGTGGGGGCCGTGACGCTCCGCATCGTGCCGCCCGATACCGGTGGCGGCGCCGTGACGGAACGGCTGCTGGTCCTTCCCGACCGGCGGCCCACGCTGCTGGAACGGCAGGCGCTGTTCGGCGGCAAGCCACGCCAGCGCGCGCTGTTCGAGGCGGTGGAGCTGCTCGGGGGAAGCGCCTCCGTTTCCCACCTCCGCACCCAGCTTGGCTTCGGCACGGCGCTCATCCGCGCACTGGTGGCGGGGGGCCATGGCTCCATCGAGGAAGTGGAACGGGTACGGGACCCGTTCGCGGGCGAGGCGGGCACACCGCCCCCCGACGCGCTGTCCGACGACCAGCGTGCGGCCTTGTCCAGGGTGGAAGCGCTGGCGCCGGGCGAGGGAGCGCTGCTCTTCGGCATCACCGGCAGCGGGAAGACCTTCGTGTACCTCGAGGCCATTCGGCGAGGGCTGGCCCAAGGAAGGGGAGCCATCATCCTCGTCCCCGAGATTAGCCTGACGCCGCAGACGGTGCGGCGAGTGAGAGGAATGTTCGGCGACCAGGTGGCGGTGTTGCACAGCGGGCTCTCGGACGGCGAGCGGGCCGATGCCTGGCGGGCGCTCCGGCGGGGGGAGCGGCGGGTGGTGGTCGGTGCGCGGTCGGCGGTGTTCGCGCCGGTGGTGGGGCCCGGCGTGATCGTGGTGGACGAGGAGCACGAGGCCACCTACAAGAACGGCGAGGCGCCGCGGTACCACGCGCGCGAAGTGGCGGCGGTGCGCGCCCGGCTCGAGGGCGCGCGGTTGGTGCTCGGGAGCGCCACGCCCTCGCTGGAAAGCTGGGCCGAGACGGGAGAGGACGAGCGACTCCGGCTGGTGCGGCTGCCGGAGCGGGTCGGCGCGGGCCAGCTGCCCTCGGTGGAACTGGTGGACCTGCGCACCGCGCCCAAGGTGCCGGGCTCGGGTGCCATTCCCTGGTCGGAGGCACTTGACCGCGAAGTAACCCGCGTGCTGGCGCGCGGGGAGCAGGGGATGCTCCTCCTCAACCGGCGCGGCTTCGCCGCCTTCCTGCAGTGCCCGGACTGCGGCCACGTGCCGGAGTGCCCCGCCTGTACCATCAGCCTCACGGTGCACCAGGCGCCGCCGTCGCTCCGCTGCCACTACTGCGCGCACCAGGCGCCGCTGCCGGACCGCTGCCCGGCCTGCGGGCACGCGGTGACCCAGATGCGCGGGATCGGCACGCAACAGCTCGAGCGCTGGCTGTCGGAGCGGTTCCCGGCGGCGCGCCTGGCGCGGATGGACCTCGATACGACGAGCACCCGCTGGGCCCACCACCGCATCCTTGGCACGGTCGAGCGGGGTGAGGTGGACCTGCTCCTCGGCACCCAGATGATCGCCAAGGGGCTCGACTTCCCGACGGTCACGCTGGTGGGCGTGGTGGACGCCGACACGGCACTCCACCTGCCCGACTTCCGGTCGGCGGAACGCACCTTCCAGTTGATCGCGCAGGTGGCTGGCAGGGCGGGGCGGGGGCCGATGGGCGGGCGGGTGGTGGTGCAGACGAGGCAGCCGG
>DAOMFQ010000309.1:0-2523 GCA_035429905.1 Gemmatimonadales bacterium | reverse complement strand
GGTAGGCTGCTCGAGGCGGCCGGCGACGGCCGTCCCAGACAGATGACCATCCCCCTTCGGGGGCACAGAACTCGGCTTATGGCCTGACCCCGCCGCCCCGGCCCCCGCCGGGGCGGTGTCGTTAGATTTCCCCCACGTCACTCTTCCGAGGAATCCCATGTTCGCGCCCCTGATCGCCACCGCGGCCCTGGCCGGCGGTATTGCCACCTCCACCCCCACCCCGGCGCCAGTGTCGCCAGTCACCACGCTCAAGTACAAGGTGTCGCTCGCCATCAACTCGGTCGTGGACCTCTCGGTGTTCGGCGCCGGGGAGCAGAAGACGATCGTGGCGATGAGCGGCTACTTCACGATGACGCTCAAGGACACCACCGGCGGGCGGGCGCTCACGGCGGTGCTCGACAGCGTGCATGTGGACAGCGCCAGCCAGGGCCAGGAGCTGATCCAGGCGGCGGTCGACTCCTCGAAGGGCTCCACCTGGCACGGGCTCGTCACGCCCAGGGGGAAGATCGAGGGGCTGACCCTTGCCACCGGAGGCTCCGGCGCTCGTCAGTTCGAGTCGGTGCTGGCGGGGTTCTTCCCGTCAGGCAGCGCCGCCACCCGCAAGAAGGGTGAGACCTGGGTGGACACGCTCAGCTACACGTCGACGTCCGACGAGGGCACCAGCGCGGCGAACGTCGTGACCACCTACACCGCCGCCGGCGAGGGCGCCTACGGGACGGGCAAGGCGCTGGTGCTCAACACCACGAGCGTCACGACCTCCTCGAGCAGCCAGACGGGCCCGCAGGGTGAGGTGGCGGTGGAGGGCGCCGGCCGCGGCGTCGGCACCCACTACGTCGCGAAGGACGGGACGTACCTCGGCGGGAACAGCACCCTGGATTCCGACCTCCAGATCACCGTCACCCAGGCACCGGCCCCCTTCCCGGGCAAGCTGCACACCGTCATCACGATCGCCTCGCTCTAGCACGGGCGTGGCGCGGTTCCTCCGCTGGACCGCCATCGGCCTCGGGGCGTTCGCCCTCTGGTTGGTGGCGGTCTGGCCTCCCCCCCTCTGGTACCGCACGCACTGGCCGTCGCGCACCGCGTTCATGGCGATGCGGGGCGACGCCGTCCCCGCGGACACCTCGCGGGTGGCCAAGCGCCGACGCGGCTTTCCCGACGGCCCGGCGTACCGCCCGGTGCCGCTCGACTCGATTTCCGACTGGCTGCCCCGCGCCGTGATGATCGGCGAGGACAACCGCTTCCTGGAGCACGCCGGGGTGGACTACCTGGCCATCCTGGAGGCGCTGGGATACCGGCGCGCCGACTTTGCCTGGGCGGACCCGCGCGACCGGGCGGAGTTCTGGCACACGATGGGCTCGCTCTGGAGTCGGCGCGCCAAGCTGCGGGGCGCCAGCACGATCACCCAGCAGCTGGCCAAGAACCTCTACCTCTCGCCCAGCCGCAACCCGTTCCGGAAGGTGAAGGAAGGGGTCACGGCGTACCGACTCGAGGCGGCGCTCAGCAAGCGGCGGCTCATGGAGCTCTACCTGAACGTGGTGGAGTTCGGGCCCAACCTCTGGGGAGTGGAGGCGGCGAGCCAGTTCTACTTTGACCGTCCGGCGAGCCGCCTGAGCCCGCCGCAGGCCGCGGCCCTGGCGGGAGCGCTGCCCTTCCCGCTCTCGTCCAACCCCGCCTATCGGCCGGGCCGCATGCGGTGGCGGCAGAGCCTGATTCTCCGGCGGATGCAGGGGGAGGTGGTGGAGGTGCCGCGGGAAGAAGCCGACGAGGAGGCGGTGCCGCCGCCGCCGTCGGTGGATGCGCTGGTGGTGCCCGACAGCCTCGAGGGCCCGCCGGCGGTGACCCCCTGAGCTAGAGCCCCAAGCAGTTCCGCGCGCGGTAGCACACCGCGGTGCGGTCCACTCCGTACGACCCCGGCTTGAGCCCCTCGAAGTCCAGCCGCCGAAAGCCGCGCGCCGCCAGCGCCTCGAACCCCGGCCGGTAGGCCGGCCGCGCGGCGTCGTCCCAGACGAGCACGCCGTCGTCGGTGAGGAGCTCTACCGAGGCCTGCGCCGTCTCCACCCGGTGGATCCCATCGATCACGACCAGGTCGAAGCGCAGCCCGCCGTGCCGCGCCGCCACCTCGGCGCCGCGACGGCTGTAGGGCACCCCGTCGGCGTCGGTGTGCAGCACCACCTCGGCGTTGGGCGGAAGCCGGTCGGCAATGAGCCCCGAAAAGAATCCGCTGTGCTCCACCGCGTGGACCGAGTGGACGTGGCGCGACCAGAAGACCGTGGAATACCCGGCGCCGTACTCCAGGACCCGCATGTCGCGCCGGAGCCGCTCCTCGATGAATGCGATGAAGGCGTAGTTCATCCAGGGAAGCTCGCGCCCCTGAGCGTCGCAGGGCACCCCGCCAAGCAGCGACCGGTTCCACCCGGTGCGGCGCAGATAGCCGCGCCGGCTGGTGGCCACCAGGCGCCAGTAGTTGAGGAGCCGGAGCGGCGAGAGGTACTTCCGAACGGTCCACTTGAACGAGGACATGCC
>DAOMFQ010000308.1:0-2529 GCA_035429905.1 Gemmatimonadales bacterium | reverse complement strand
CCGTCCGCCAGGTGTGAACTCCAGTGCCGGAGGAGCAGGCTGGTCGAGGGGCGCGGGCACCAGACCCCCGGGCAACGACCCCGACGACCATACATTGCGCCGTCTAGGGCCCGGCTTGACCTATCCACATGGCGAGATTAGCTTTTCGGGCTCATTAAGTCCCATTCCAGGATAGAGTTATGAAGCCTTCGTATCGGCCGCGGAACAAGCGGCGCATCAGCAAGCACGGCTTCCGCGCGCGGATGGCGACCCGGTGGGGTCGCGCAGTGCTGTCCCGCCGTCGGAAGAAGGGTCGGAAGTCGCTGACAGTCAGCCTTCCGTCGAAGCACGGGGGCTCCTGACGTCCAGTGAACGATTTTCGCGGGCCAGCCGGCTCGCGAAATCGTCGGACATCCGCCGCTTGCTCTCGACGGGCCGGCGGATGCGCACGGGGCATCTGGAGTTCCTCTGGACGGACAACGTGGCGGGCCCTCCCCGGATGGGACTCATCGTCCCGAAGTTCCAGTCCACGGGGGTGGCCCGCAATCGTTTGCGGCGCCGCCTGAAGGAACTCTGGCGGCGGGAAGTGCAGGGAGCCACGCCGCCGCTCGACCTGCTGGTGCGCGCCCGGCGCGAGGCCTACGCCGCTACCTTTGCGGCGCTCCGATCCGAGGTCCACGCCTGGCGGGATGTCGCCGCCGGAAGATCCGATGCGGCTGGGTGACATTCCCCGCCGGATCGTGATGCTGCCCATCCGGGGCTATCAGAAGTTCATCAGCCCGGGGCTGCCGCCGAGCTGTCGGTTTACGCCGAGCTGCTCGCAGTACGCGCTGGAGGCGGTCGCGAAGTACGGCGCCCTGAAGGGGAGCTGGCTCGCCGCCCGGCGCCTCGTCCGATGTCACCCGTTCAATCCGGGCGGGTATGACCCGATTCCCTGATCTCGTGACCTGACCATGGATCGTCGCTTCATCTGGGCCATGGCGCTCATGACCCTCATCGTCATGGCGCCTGCGGTGTTCATGAAGAAGCCCCCCGCGCCCGTGGTGGCGCCGGTGGACTCCACGCAGCTCTCCGCGCCGGTCCCCGCTCCACTGCCGGTAGCCGTGCCCGCTCCGGTGAGCGCGGACGGCGGCACCCTGGCCGCCGTCCCCGAAGACACGATCCTGATCCACACCCCGCTCTCCACGTACGGCATTTCCACCCGGGGGGCCCGTCTCGTGACGGCCACCCTGGAGAAGTACGAGAGCCAGGTGTCGGGCCACACGAACCAGCGCGTGGAGCTCATGCTTCCCGGCTCCGAGTTGATGGGGCTCCGCGTGGTGGTCGGGGCGGACACGCTGCGGCTCGACGACTGGCAGTTCACCGCCTCGACCGGCGATCGCTCGATCGACGGCCCGACACCTGTGGAGTTCACGGCCACCCAGGGCAACGTGGCCGTGCGCCTGGTGTACACCTTCCGGCCCGACGACTACCAGGTCGGGGTCGAGGGGAGCGTGACGGGCGTGGGGCCGAACGGCGGCCTCCTGCTGGTGGGGATGGGTCCGGGGCTGGCCAACACCGAGGCCAACCTGGTGGAGAACGAGCGCTCGATGGGCTTCGTGACCAAGGCCCAGAGCACGAAGTTCAAGTCGTTCCAGTCGCTCGACACCGCGCAGGTCGCGACGGTGAGTGGTCCCTTCGAGTGGGTGGCGGTCAAGTCGAAGTACTTCGTCACCGCGCTCCTGGCGTTCGAGCCGGGGGCTCAGCCGGTTGGCGGGCTGGCGGTGCGGCCGCTGCCCCAGCCGGGCCAGAAGAAGGCCGACCGGGCGGGCATCTGGGCGAGCATGCTGCTGCCCGTCGAGGGCGGCTTCCGCTACACCGTGTACGCCGGGCCGATGGAATACTCCCGGTTGGCCAAGGTGGGTCACGACTTCGACGACGTGAACCCCTACGGCTGGCCCGGCTTCCGGACCATCATCCGCCCGGTGGCGGTGGCGGTCCGCTGGCTCCTGGTCTGGATGCACGACAACCTGCACCTGGCGTACGGGATGGTGCTGGTGCTGTTCGGCATCCTGGTGCGCCTGGTCCTCTGGCCGCTCAACCAGAAGGCGATGCGCTCGACGATGGCGATGCAGGCCATCCAGCCCGAGCTGAAGGCCATCCAGGACAAGTACAAGGAAGACCCGCAGCGGCTGCAGCAGGAGATGTTCAAGCTCTACAAGGAGCACAACGTCAATCCGCTGGGCGGCTGCTGGCCGATGCTGCTCCCGATGCCGGTGCTGCTGGCGCTCTTCTTCGTGTTCCAGAACACGATCGAGCTCCGGGGACAGGCGTTCCTCTGGCTGCCCGACCTGTCGCGGCCGGATCCGCTCTACATCATCCCGCTCATCATGGGCCTGTCGATGTTCTGGCTCACCAGGATGGGGCAGCGCGGCATCCCGCCGAACCCCCAGATGAAGATGATGATGTACGTCATGCCGATCATGATGACGGTGCTCTTCCTCAACTTCGCCTCTGGGCTCAACCTGTACTACGCGGTGAGCAACCTGGCCAGCGTGCCGCAGCAGTGGC
>DAOMFQ010000307.1:0-2551 GCA_035429905.1 Gemmatimonadales bacterium | reverse complement strand
GGGAAGCGCCACCGTTTCGACGGTCGCGACGCGTGCGGGTGCGCCGGCCGGTACGGCGCGGGCGCCGGTGAAGGCCGCAGGGTAATAGGCGACTCGGAGCCCGGGGCGCAAACCTCGTGACGGCATGCGCCCCGCCGGGCGCAGTGTCGTGCGGCTCACGCGCGCCTGGCGTGGCGGGCTGCTCTTGCCGCCGGGCAGGAAGACGGCGGCGGTGACGACGGTGCCCACAGTGTCCACGGTGAGCGTGAGTGGTGCGTCGTAACGGGCCGACTCCGACGTGGGCGCGCTGCCGTCGAGCGTGTACCGGATGACGCCGTCCGGCAGCGGGCTGGTGAGGGTGACGATGGCCGTGTCGGCGAGCGTCAGCCGGTCGCGCTCCAGCCCGATCACGTTCGGGGGGCGGTAGCTGACGCCCATGCGGTCCAGCGCGGCGAGCGCGCCCGGAAGCCGCGCCACGAAGCTGGCCCAGTCGCGCACCGAGGCGGGGCTCCAGGTCACCTCCGCCATGGCGAGCATCCGGGGGAACACCATCCACTCCACCCGGTCGGGGGTCTTGAGGTACTCGGTCCAGACGTTGCCCTGTGCGCCGAGCACGTGCGTCGCCTGTGACGGGGTCAGTACGGCCGGCACCGGCTCGAAGGCGTAGACCCGCTCGAGCGGGAGGTTGCCGCCGCCCGAAAACGGCTCGAGCCCCGGCTCTCCCTGCGCGTAGTCGAAGTAGGCATGGCTGGTGGGCGTCATGATCACGTCGTGGCCCTGCTGGGCGGCGGCGATGCCGCCGCTCACCCCGCGCCAGCTCATGACCGTGGCCTCGGGCGCCAGCCCGCCCTCCAGGATTTCGTCCCAGCCGATGAGCCGGCGGCCGTGCGCGTTGAGGAACCGCTCGATCCGCTGGGTGAACCAGCTCTGCAGCTCCTCCTCGTTCTTCAGGTTCTGCGAGCGAATCAGCGACTGGGCTAGGTCGCTCGATTTCCACCGGGCCTTGGGCGCCTCGTCGCCGCCGATGTGGATGTAGGGGCCGGGGAAGAGCGCCATCACCTCGGTCAGCACGCCTTCCAGGAAGGCGAAGGTGGCCTCGCTGGGGCAGAGGATGTCTTCGTCGACTCCCCACATGGTGCTGACCTCGAAAGGTCCCGCCGTGCAGGCCAGCTCCGGGTAGGCGGCGATGGCCGCCTGCGCGTGGCCCGGCATCTCGATTTCCGGGACAATCGTGATGTGTCGTGCCGCGGCGTACGCCACCACGCGGCGGATCTCGTCCTGCGTGTAGAAGCCGCAATAGCGGGTGCTGTCGCCGATGTAGGGGTCGAAGTTCCGTTCCACCACCGTTTCGCGCCGGCAGGAGCCGATCTCGGTGAGCTTCGGGTAGCCGGCAATCTCGATGCGCCACCCCTGGTCGTCGGTCAGGTGCCAGTGGAAGGTGTTGAACTTGTAACGGCTGAGGAGGTCGACGTAGCGCTCCACGAACGCGACATCGAAGAAATGCCGGCTGACGTCGAGGTGCATGCCCCGGTAGGGGAACCGGGGCGCGTCGGCAATGCGAACGGCGGGTACGGTGCCCGCGGCATTGGCGTGGAGCAGCTGCCGAAGAGTCTGGAGGCCGTAGAAGAGGCCGGCCTCCGTGGGGGCGTCGATGGTCACACCGGACGCGTGGGTGGCGAGGCGATAGCCTTCGTTGCCGAGCGAGGAATCGGGCGCCGTGAGCCTGAGTGTGAGCCCGACGGGGGTCACCGCGCCGGTGACCATTTCCGGGCGCCAGCCAAGCTCTGCCTCCAGCAGGTCGGCGGCGTAGACGCCAAGCTGGCCTAGCTCGCCGGGACGCAGTGCCTCGAGGCGCATGGTGTGGCCCATGGGCACGGTGCCCCCGTCCCGGACGACTTCTTGAGGATAGGGGATGAGGGGTAGTTGGACTTGCGCGGCGGCGGGAGTCGCACACAGGAGCCACGCCAGGGCCTGGTGCAGAAGCGGGGCGTGTTTCAATCCTCGTCCCTTTCGACGGGGCCTTGCGCCTTGAGGCTCGAGATTATCCTTGAATGGTTCCAGGAACCCCTCAACGGAGTTCACATGCATCGTCCGGTCGTACTTGCACTCCTGATCGTCCTCGCGGCGCCCCCGCTCGCCGCCCAGACCACTTGGGAACTTACCCCGACCATCGGCTACCGCTACGGCGGCACGGTGAACAGCGAAACCGGCAAGTTCGCCGCCAACGACGGCCTCGCCTGGGGCGGCACCATCGGCTACCGGGTCAAGTCCGACGGGTTGGTGGAGTTCGTCTACAGCCGGCAGGACACCGACATTCTCTTCGACCCCGACACCGCCGCCGAGGTGACCATCGGCGAGGCCGCCATCGAGTATTTCCAGCTCGGCGGGGCGCTCGAGTTCGGGCACAACGAGAAGACCAAGCCGTTCTTCGCGCTGACCGTCGGCGCCACCCATTTCTCCCCGCAATCCTCCGCGCTGGGCGACGACTGGCGCTTCTCCTTCGGCGGGGCGCTCGGCGTGAAGACCTACCTGAGCCGGCATTTCGGACTCCGCGCCCAGGCCCGGATCTGGA
>DAOMFQ010000306.1:0-2566 GCA_035429905.1 Gemmatimonadales bacterium | reverse complement strand
TCGGCGTCCACCTGCCAGGCGCCGTCGATGGACAGGGTGCCGTCGGGGAGCGGCGCGCCCCAGGCGATGTCACCGGCCGCGGCGTCGAAGGAGACGTCGAGAGTGTTGGCGAGCACCGCCGAGTGGCTGCCGACAGTTAGCGCGAAGTTGTAGTGCTGGCCGAGGGAGAGGGCGTCGCTGGTGCCGCGGAGCGCCCACTGGCCGTCCATGGCGAGCCGGGCGGCCGGGGTGGTGGCGCCGTTCTCGTACCAGGAGGCGGTCAGGCTGTTCATGTCGAGGTCGTACCCGGCGGTGAGGCCGGGGTCGGACAGGCCGACGCTGCCGGTGATGACCGTGCTGTTGCCCTCGATGTCGGTCTCGGTGCAGAGCTCGGCGGTGTAGGTCCAGGTGGCGTCGTCGGGCACGCCGTCGTTGTCGGTGTCGGTCAGGCTGGAGGCGGCGGGGCAGCCCTCGGGGGGCGAGGTGGCCGGCGGAGCAGAGCCGGGGCGCGGGGCCAGGGGGCGGCCGGCGGCGAAGAGGAGCGGGAAGCCGTTGCCGAAGCTGGGCACCATCGGGTTGATGGCCACCAGGGCCAGGTCGGCGGTGCTGGCCGCGGCGGCGCCGACGGTCTGGGCATTCTGGGCGGTGAGCGGGTCGGTGCGGGGCTCGGTGTTGTCGCTGCAGGCGGCGAGGCCGAGGGACAAGGCCAGGGCCGCGGCGGCCAGGCGGAGGCTGCTATTTCGCATGGGATGAGGCTCCAGTTTGCGGCGCGGAATGGGGGGCGCGCCGGGGCACGGGTACGCGGGGAATTTACCGAGTCGGGGGGAGGCTTGGCAGTGACGGGGGATACCTGATACTGCAAGCGGCTGCACTCAGTGTGGTTCCCGGTTCGCAGCGCGCTGGACAAGTGAAATCGGGCGGGAACATTACAAATCCTCAACCGCTCCGATTGGGCGGTTTGAGGATTTGTTGCGCTTTCGGCGCTACGGTGATCGCACCCCATGCCCGGAGCACCCGTGGTTCCTCCCTTCACCCTTCGCTGCCTCGGCACCCCGGCGCTCCTCGACGCGACCGGTGCGCCGGTTCGGCTCCGGACCCAGAAGCAACTCGCGCTGCTGGTGTACCTCGCCATCGAGGGCCGGGGGCCCGTCCGCCGGGACCGACTGGCGGATCTCCTCTGGTCATCGGCCTCCATGGAAGACGGCCGGCACTCGATGGGCACCGCTATCTCCGGGCTCCGCCGTCACGTCGATCCACACGGGTTCTCCGGCAACCATCAGGTCGTCCGGATGACGGCCGACATCGGAACCGACCTGGAGCGCCTCGAACGGGGCGATGTGCTCGCGACCGACTTCGTACCCGCCCTCGAAGTGGACGCCTTCCTCGAAGACTTCGAAATCCCCGACGCCCCCGCCTTCAACCACTGGCGCGACCAGCAACGCGCGCGGCTCTGGCCCCTGATCGAGGCGGCACTGGTCCGCCAGATGGACCATTGCCGCCGCACGGGAGACTTCATCGGCATCGTGCGGCTCGCCGACCGCACCCTTCAGCACAATCCCCTGAGCGAGCCGGCCATCCGGGCCCGGATCGAGGCGCGGGCCTTCGCGGGCGACCGGATCGGCGCACTGCGCGCGTTCGAGACCTGGAAGCGCTCGCTCCACCAGGAGCTCGACGCCGAACCGTCCGACCAGCTGGAGGCGATGGCCCGACGGCTCCGGCGAGGCACCCTCGAGGGCGGCGGCGACGGCACCCGGCCGCGAGTCCCCACGGAACAGTGGAAGGACCGGGCGTTCATCGGACGCGCGCGGGAGTATCGCGCACTCTACGAGGCGTGGGAGCGGACGACGCACCGGGAGCCGACCCATGCGCTGGTGCTGGGGGAATCTGGCATCGGGAAGAGCACGCTCATCCAGCGCCTCCTCACGGCGGCGAGCCTGGAAGGGGCCGTGACCAGCCGGGTGCAGTGCTACGAGCTGGAGAGGGACATCCCCTACGCGGCGCTCGGCGCGCTGGTCCGCGGGCTCCTCGAGCGGCCAGAGGCGAAGGGTACCGCACCCAATTCGCTGGCCGACCTGGCGCAGGCGGTGCCCGCAGTCCACGAGCACTTCCCGCACCTGCCCACCGCGCTACAGCTGCAGGGCGAGTCATTCCGGATTCGAATCACTGACGCCATGGAGGCGCTGCTCCGGACCATCGCGGAGGAGACGCCGGTCATCCTCGTGGTGGACGACTTCCACCTGGCCGACGACGCCAGCGCCGCGGTGGTTCATTTACTGGCGCGTCGCTTCGAGGCCGAACGCGTCATGCTGGCGCTCGCGGCCCGGCCCACCGGTCCGAACGAATCACCGAATATTTCCAAGCTGCGGGAGAGCCATCGCCGGCTGGGGTTCGTCTCGCTCGAGTTGCCGCCGATGGCCGACGACGAGGCCGCCGCGATGCTCGATGCGCTCGCGGCGGACGGGCCGACTCCAGGAAAGACGGTGCGGGACGCAATGCTGCGCTCGGCAGGAGGTTATCCGATGGCCTTGGAGCTCTTCGTGAGCGAGTGGATCAGCAGCGGAGAGAGCAGCCTGGCGCTGGCGGTGCC
>DAOMFQ010000305.1:0-2582 GCA_035429905.1 Gemmatimonadales bacterium | reverse complement strand
CACGACCCCGTTCACGCAACCCATCAGTTACTACCTTGCGCGCCAGAAGCAACTGTACCTCTACCCCGCCTGGAACTATCGGATGACCCCGCACACGCTGGTGGCCGTGGGTCCGGTCTTCAAGCACGTGAGTACCGACACGGTCGGCAGCCACCTCATCAACGACTCCCGGCCGTACGGCGTGCCAGAATTCGCGCAGGCCGGTGTGCTCGCCACCGCCACGTACGACACGCGGGACACTCCGAGCTTCACGCGCACCGGTTGGCGCATCGTGGCCGGCGGCGCGGCCTACCCTGTCGTGTTCGGCGCGGGCAGCCCGTTCGGCACCATGCAGGCGTCAGCCGCATGGTACGTCACGCTCCCTTCCGTACCACGGTTGACGCTCGCAAGCCGGGCGTCGGCACGGCTCGTGATGGGCGAGGTGCCGGTGCACGAGGCCGCCTTCATTGGCGGCTCGAACACCGTCCGTGGTTACGAGGCGGGCCGGTATGCCGGCGAATCGTCGGCCTTTTTCAACGGCGAGTTGCGGGCCCACCTGGCCACCTTCCCCTTGGTGGTCCCGTGGCAGTTCGGCGTGATGGGCCTGGCGGACCTGGGCAGGGTGTTCAACGCCACAGATGACACAAACGTGTGGCACGGCTCGGCGGGCGGGGGCGTCTGGTTTTCGATGCCGGATCGTTCGCTCGGCGGGGTGTTGACCGTGGCGTGGAGCCCCCAGGGCTCCTCGATCTGGCTGGGCATCGGGGGCTTCATGTTCTAGGGCTGGCGGAGTTCCTCAAGCGCCCTCCGCACGAACACCGGCGCCATGTCCTTCCGCCAGCCGATCGTGAAGTCGGTGTTGTCGAGCGGCTTGGCCAATTTGCCGGCAATCCGGGCAGCTCCATCCAACTGGTCGTCGTCCAGCGTGCCCCCCACCAGGGCGGCGCCCGCGTCGACGATGAGCTTGGGATGCGAGCCGACCGCCCCGAGGACGATCCGCGCCGCGGCCACCTTCCCCGCCCCGTCGAACGCAGCCCACGCCGCCACGCCCAGCACCGGGAAGTCGAACGCGCCCCGGCGGCGCAGCTTCCGGTAGCTCGCGCGCGCGGCGGCCATTGCTGGCACCTCGATCCGCACCAGCAATTCTTCCGGCCGCTTGGTCAGGAACGCCATCCCGTCGTCGTGGTAGAGCGCCGCCGCCGGAACGGTACGCTCCCCGTCGGGCCCCGCCAGCACCACTCGCGCATCGAGCGCCACGACGACCGGCGCCAGGTCGCTCGACTGCACCGCCCAGCAGCGCGGGCTGGAGGGCGCCACCCAGCAGGTGTCACCGTCCTTCTTCATGCAGAAGTTGATGGCCTTCCGCCACTCGAAGCCCTGGTCGTAGTAGTTGCAGCGGGTGTCGAGCAGGAGATTGCCCCCCACCGTGCCCATGTTCTGCAGCATCGGCGTGGAAATCTCGGAAGCGGCGTGCGCCAGGACGGGCCAGCGGGTGCGGACGCGCGCGTCGCGGAGGAATCGCGTAAGCGTCACCCCCGACCCGATCAGCAGCGTCCCGTCCGCCCCGACCTCGAGCCGATTGAGCTCGGGAATGCGCCGGATGTCGATGACGCGCCGCGGCTCCTGCTGCCGGCGCTTCATGTTGGGGTAGAGGTCGGTGCCCCCGGCCACGTACGCGCCCGCGGCGCCCGCGGATACGCGCAGCGCCACGGCGTCGGCGATCGACGTGGGAAATGCTGTCTCGTGCGGTGGCAATCTCAGCATGTCAGTGGCCCTCAGTCCTCAGTCCTTCCCATTCCCACCCTGCGCCGGCGTCCGCACGTACGTCCGCTCCGGCCACGGCACCTGCGGCGTGCCGCTCGGCCCGAACCGCGGGTCCTTCCCCTTGGCCTTGGCTTGGATGGCCTTCAGGACCTTGGGCGCGCTCATCGGCACTTCGTCGATCCGCACGCCCACCGCGTCGTAGATCGCATTGGCGATGGCGGGCATGACCGGGTTGAGCGGCCCCTGCCCCGCCTCCTTGGCGCCGAACGGTCCGTTGGGATCGGGGTCCTCGATCAGGTAGGTGATGACGTCGCACATTTCCATCGTGGTCGGGCTCTTGTACTCGAGCATCGACGGCCACTTGTGCACCAGGCCCAGCTTCTCGCGGTACGCCATCTCCTCCATCAGCGCCTCGCCGAGCCCCATGTACACCCCGCCCTCGACCTGGCCCATGACCAGCGCCGGGTTGATGGACTGGCCGATGTCGTGCCCGATCCAGATGGTAGGCACCCGGACGATGCCGGTATCGGGGTCCACTTCCACCTCCGCGATCGCTGCGGAATAGCTGTAGGCGGCCGACGGTCCGACGCCGGCGCCGCGGTACCGGCCCGGCGAGCGGGGCGGCGTGTAGCTGCCGACCGCGCCGAGGGTCCCGAACTTCGCCTCGGCGATGCCCACCGCCTCCTGGAAGGTGAGGCCACGCTCGGGGTCCTGCGCGTCGAACACCCGGCGCCCACCGAACACCAGCCGGTCCACCGGCACGTCGAGCTTGGTGGCCGCCGCCGACGCGATCTGGTCGCGCACGCGGGTGGCGGCCTGCAGCGCCGCCTGCCCGGTCA
>DAOMFQ010000304.1:0-2582 GCA_035429905.1 Gemmatimonadales bacterium | reverse complement strand
CGGAAGCTTTCGAGCCGGGTCTCCGCCTCGCGGAGCTGGTCCTCGGCGTACTTGACCTGCTCGGCCAGCGTCTCGGTGAGAATCGTCAGCTTCCGGCGCTTGAGGTCCGCCGCCACAGCCACGAACTGGTTGGTGACGCTGTTGAGCGTGGCCGCCGCCTTCACGGGGTCTGGACCGACGAGCGAGAGGCGGATGAAGCTCGACTGCTGCGAATTGTTCAGCGCGGTCGTCAGGTTCGACTGCAGGCGGAGACCGGCTTCTCGCGGCGTGATGACGCTGAAGGCGAGCTTCCGTCCCGGGGCGAGCGCCCGGGCCGGCGGCGCCCAGAGGAAGCCGACCTTTCGGCCGATGGAGTCGCCAACCGCACCGCGATCGACGACGGTTCCCGACGCCACCGAGAGCACCCACGACTTTCCAGAGGGGTCCACCTGCAGCTCATAAATGCCGGGGACGAGCCCCTGACCGAGCGCGAAGCCCTCGAACGATGGTTCGTCCTTGTCCTGGGCGGGGATGAGGTAGAGACGCTGCGACACGGCGACGCTGTCCAGCACTGCACCGGTGGTCAGCAATTCCAGCCAGCCGGTGGATCGGAGCAGTTCGGCCGCACGGATCGGCCCAGCGTTGTCCGGCGGGGGCTCGATGTAGATGGACGCCGTGGCCTTGTACTCGGGCTTGAGGAAGCGGGTTGCGCCCACACTCGCGGCCGTCCCGACGAGCACGACCGCCAGAATGAGCCATTTGTAGCGCCGGAGGGCGGAGATGTACCTCCCCCATGCGATGCCGGGCTCCGGCAGGGGAGGGGCCGCCCCGAGGTCGCCCAAGGACCCCGGCTGGCTGTACGTCTCGATCCCGGGCCCCTCGTCGGCGGGGAGTGGCTGGATCTGGCTGGGGGTCATCTGCGCGATACTCCGGTCAAGATGCGATGCCGGGGAGCCCGGCGCCGCGCGAATCGGGCGTGCAATACCCCCGAGAACGCAAATGGGGGGCCGTCACTCAGAATACCATAAGGCATTACAAAATAACATGTTAGGTTGATGGTACCTGGCCTCGGAGGCGCGAAAGCGATGCGCGGCGGCATCAATGTTGCCCCTCTGCACCGCCGCTGTGGTCAGTTCGTGACGGTTCGGTGTTGCCCCCGGAGACCGGGGCACCTTTAATTGGTACGGCACAGCCGTCCCGCGGTCGCCCTACGGAGTCCCCAAATGTCCAGTTCCGCGATGCCGTCGCCTCCGGCGACCGATCAGACCAACCGCGACCCCCTGTCGATCCCCGCCGACGTGAAGTCGAGCATCCGGGTCCTGGTCGTGGACGACGAGCGGACCCTCCGCGAGTCCTGCGCCAGCGTCCTCCAGATGGACGGCTTCAACGTGACCGTCATCGGCCGCGGGGAAGAGGCCCTGGAGGCGGTCAAGCGGCGCAATTTCGACATCGTGCTGGTGGACCTCTACATGTCGCAGGTGAGCGGCATCGACCTGCTCCGGGCCACGCTCCAGCATCATCGCGACACGATCGTGGTCGTCATGACCGGCAACCCGAGCGTCACCACCAGCATCGAGGCGCTTCGGGCCGGCGCCTGGGATTACCTCCCCAAGCCGTTCTCCGCCACCCACCTCCAGGTGCTGATCGGGCGCGCCTCGCACGCCGTGATGGTGTCCCGCGAGACGCACGATCTCCGTGCCCAGCTCATGGCGCAGTCCGGGATGGGGGAGAAGTTCCAGATGATCGGAGTTTCGCCCAGCTTCCGCAAGGCGATCGAGCTGGCGCGCAAGGTGGCCGGCACCGACGCCTCGGTGCTCATCAGCGGCGAGAGCGGCACCGGCAAGGAACTGATCGCGCAGTTCATCCACCACCACAGCCGTCGGGCCAGCCGTCAGCTGGTGCCGATCAACGCCGCCGCCCTGCCCGAGCCGCTCCTCGAAAGCGAGATGTTTGGCCATCGAAAGGGCGCCTTCACCGGCGCCGACCGCGACAAGCCCGGCCTCCTCGAGACCGCCAACGGCGGCACGCTCTTCCTCGACGAGCTGACCGAGATGCCGATGTCCCTCCAGGCCAAGCTCCTCCGCGTCATCCAGGACGGGGTGGTCCGGCGGGTGGGCTCGGAACAGGCCGACGCCGTGGTGGACGTGCGGTTCGTGTCCGCCATGAACCGTGACCCGGAGGAGGCGGTCAAGCAGGGGCTCCTGCGCGAGGACCTCTATTACCGGCTCCGGGTGGTACCGATCAAGCTCCCGCCGCTCCGGAAGCGGCTCGAGGACATCCCGATCCTCGCCACCCACTTCCTGACCCATTACTGGCAGCGGCACCGGCAGGCCGGTGACCGCGCCCCGCGCCTCAGCGAGGAGTCGATCGCCTTCCTGAAGAGCCGTCCCTGGCGCGGCAACGTGCGCGAGCTCCAGAACGTGGTGGAGCACGTGGCCGTCCTGGCCGAGCCGGAGCAGGTCATCCAGCCGCACGAGATCCCGATCTACGACGACCCGGCGGAGTGGCCCGCCGAGACCGCCGGCCTCCCGACCGGCGTCATGGACGAGGGGTTCCACAGCGCAAAGGACCGCGTCATCGCGCATTTCGAGCGGGGGTATCTG
>DAOMFQ010000303.1:0-2584 GCA_035429905.1 Gemmatimonadales bacterium | reverse complement strand
GGTCAACCATCAGCTCTACATCGGCTCCGCCTTCACCCTCTCGCCCGATGGCCGCCGCATCGCCTACGTCGCGCAGTCGCCCGGCTCGCCGAGCAGGCTGATGCTGCGCGACCTGGGCGACTCGGTGCCGAGGGCATTCCCGGGTACCGACGGCGCAGACGGGCCGTTCTTCTCGCCTGACGGCACGTGGATCGCCTACTCGAGCGGGCTCAAGCTCTACAAGGTGCCGACGGCGGGCGGCGCCCCGATCCTGCTCGCGAGCGGCCTGACAGACGCGCTCGCCAATGGCGCCTGGTCCACCGACGGGAAGATCTACTACTCCGACCAGTCGTATGCGCTTGCGGCCGTCCCGGAGGACGGCGGAACGCCCGTGACCATCGTCAAGCCGGAGAACCGGGCGGTGGCGTTCATCTCGCCCACCATCCTCCCGCGCAAGGACGCGCTCCTCGTCACCGCGTGCAACAACAACTGCACGTTGATCCACCTGATGGGGCTCAACCTCAGGACCGGTGCCCTGGACACCGTCCTGACCGGGGGCTCCCGGGGCTGGTACCTGCCCGACGGGCGGTTGCTCGTCACGCGGCAGGACGGGACCGTCGTGGCTGCACCGTTCGACCTCAAGACGCTCCGCCTCACCGAGCCGCCGACGGTGGTGCTCACCGGCGTGCAGATGGAGCTGAGCATCACGCCGGAGCTCACTGTCGCCGACAACGGCACCCTGGTGTACCTGACTTCCAACCAGCAGGGCACCTCGGCCACCGTGGCGCGCGTGGACCGCACCGGCCGCGCCGCCATCCTGGATTCCGCGTGGACCGACCTGTTCAGCAGCATCGCGCTCTCTCCCGACGGCACGCGGCTGGCGGTCAGCACCGCCGCCGGCCCAGCCTCCGCCCTCTGGGTCAAGCAACTCGATCGGGGGCCCCTGACCCGGCTCAGCTTCGAGGGCACCCTCAATTACCGCCCGGCCTGGCGCCCTGGGGGCCGGATGCTGAGCTTCACTTCCGACCGTGACAGTTCGCTCTCGTACCTGTACGAGATCCGGGCCGACGGTAGCGGCCGGCCGGCGCGTCTCCTGCCGCAGGACACCTCCCAGGTGGACGAGGCCGTCTGGTCTTCCGATGGCGAGTGGCTGGTGTATCGCACCGGCGTAAGCGCGGGACTGCGGGACATCTGGGCGCGCCGCGTCCGTGGCGATTCGGCCCCGTTCCCGGTGGCCGCCGGGGAGTACGACGAATACATGCCGGCGCTGTCCCCCGACGGCAAGTGGGTGGCCTACGTCTCGGTGGAGTCGGGGCGCGAGGATGTGTACGTCCGGCCCTTCCCCGACGCCGACCGCGCGCGCTGGCAGGTCTCCACCGCCGGCGGGCACTCGCCGGCCTGGAACCCGACCAGCCGCGAGCTGCTCTTCGTGAGCGCCGCCGACTCCCTGATGAGCCTGCCGTATGCCGACGCGGCCGGGGAGTTCCGCACCGCTGGTGGCCGGGGCGTCCTCTCCACCCGCCCCTTTCTCCTCCTCCCCTTCCACCGTTCCTGGGAGGTGAGCCCCGACGGCCGGAGCTTCCTCTTCCTCCAGCGGAGCGCGGCGGTCGGCAGCGAAGCCAGCCGCCTGACGGTGGTGCTGAACTGGTTTGAGGAGCTGGGCGGAGGGCGGTAGGGAGGAAGGAGAAAAGAGAAGGGAGAAAAGAGGGGCGGAAAGAGAAAGGGCAAAGGGTGGGCGGTGGGGTTTCGTGGTTCCGTCCTTTCGTGCTTTCGTGAAGGCAGTTTCTGAGGAGCCTGGATGCCCGACGCGTTCGACAAGCTGACCACTGCCCTCTCCGACCGCTACCGCCTCGAGCGGGAGCTCGGCGCCGGCGGCATGGCCACCGTCTACCTGGCGCAGGACCTCCGCCACAACCGCCGAGTGGCGGTCAAGCTGCTGCGGCCCGAGCTCTCGGCCGTCATCGGCGGCGAGCGGTTCCTCTCCGAGATCACCACCACCGCCAACCTCCAGCACCCCCACATCCTCCCCCTCTTCGACTCGGGCGAGGTGGACGGCCTCCTCTACTACGTGATGCCGTACGTCGAGGGGGAGACCATCCGCGACCGCCTCGACCGCGAGAAGCAGCTGCCGGTGCAGGACGCGGTGCGGATCGCCGGCGAGGTGGCCAGCGCCCTCGACTACGCCCACCGCCACGGCGTGGTCCACCGCGACATCAAGCCGGAGAACATCCTCCTCCACGACGGCAGCGCCCTCGTGGCCGACTTCGGCATCGCGCTCGCGGCCAGCAAGGCCGGCACCCGGATGACCGAGACGGGCATGTCGCTGGGGACGCCCCACTACATGAGCCCCGAGCAGGCGATGGGCGAGCGGGAGATCACCGCCCGCAGCGACGTGTACGCCCTCGGCGCGGTGCTCTACGAGATGCTCACCGGCGAGCCCCCCTTTACCGGCCCCACGGCGCAGGCGGTGGTGGCGCGGGTGGTAACCGAGCACCCCCGGCCCCTCGTGCCCCAGCGTCACACCATCCCACCCCAGGTCGAGGCGGCGGTGCTGCGCGCCCTGGAGAAGCTGCCGGCGGATCGCTTTGCCACCGCGGCCGAGTTC
>DAOMFQ010000302.1:0-2607 GCA_035429905.1 Gemmatimonadales bacterium | reverse complement strand
GTACTCGCCGTCGGCCAGCCCCTGCGGGGGCGTGGCAAGGAGGCGGACCGTCTGCCGCTGCTGGGGCCCGACGGTCACTCGGCGGGGGAACGCCTGGAGCCACGTCGTGGCCGACGGCTGCCCGGTCGGGGCGCTGTCGGCGAGCTCGATGGACACGGAGCCCGCGGAGTCGGTGGTGGGAATCCCGAAGGCGAAGCCGATGGACACCTCGACCGGCTGGTCGCCCGGGTTGTAGAGGGTGACGGAGCCGGCGCGGCTCGCGTGATCGATGTAGACCGCGTGCGGCGCCACGATCACCCCCTGCGCCGCGAGGGCGGCGGGGGTGAGCGAGAGCACGGCGGTCCACCAGCGAGTCAAGCGCGTCATCGTCGAGGCCACGTCAGTTGAGGATCACCGTCAGGGTGATGGTGCCGGTGTAGTTCCCCCCCTGCTGCGTCGGGGAGGGGTTCACGCGGCCGCCAAGGTAGACCGTGCCGCTGCCCAGCCAGAGGATGTACGTGAACGGCGCGTTCGGGTCGAACGTCGTCTGGCTGCCGATCGTGCCCTGCCAGGAAATGCCGGCGTCGGTGTTGCCGAAGGTGATCGGCATCGTGGCGCCGAGCGGACCATTCATCACGGTCGGGAGCGTGAAGCGCACCGTCACGCTCCGGAAGAGTCCCGCCCCGGTGATGCGGAACTGCCCGCTGTTCGCGGCGCTCGTCTTGAGCACCGTGGTGGGCACGCCGGGGATCACGTTGCCGAAGCCCAGGTTCTGGGTGCCGACGACCGTCTGGGCGTGCGCCGGTCGCGGTGCGGCAAGGAGCGCCGCGCCGAGGGCCACCAGGCCTGGAAGCGTCGTCGAACGCATGGGCCGGAAGCGTGCACCGGCGACCCGGGCCGAAGCCCGGACCGCCGGTACCACCGCCTCTCGGTGTCCTGCCTTAGTTGCCGGTGTAGGCCACGGTCATCGTGACCGGCGCGGTGTACGTCCCCGCGACCTGGGTCACGGTCGGCGTCACGGTCGCGCCGAGCCAGATGTAGAGGGCGCCCGTCACGGCGTCGAGCCGGGTCGTGGTGGTGCCCGACGGGGTGATGGCCGTCTGCGCCGCCTGGTTGTTGGCGGTGTTGCGGCCGCCGGTCCAGGTGCCGATCGGCAGGTTGTTCGCGCCGTTGACCAGGTTGGTCGGCAGCGTGAAGGTGATGTTCACTTCGGCGTTGAGCTGGCCGCCGACGGTGAACCGGCCCGCCGTGGCGGCGGTCGGGGCGATCGCCTTCGCGAGGCCCGGGAAGACGTTCTGGAAGTCGAGCGCGGCGGCGCCCGTCACGGTGAGCGGCGTCTGCACGAGGGCAGTCGCGTTGATGTTGGCGCTCACCTGCGCCTGGGCCACGGTGGCCCCGACGAGGGTAAGGGCCAGGACGGCGAGGGACAGCTTCGAGGCGGTACGCATGGTCAATCGGTCCTTAGGTTGAAGGGGTCCAGCAACCTGGGGTCAGGCCAGCGGGGCGGAGGGGCAAGCGGCGTGCCGATTTCAGCGCTCTCGCTTGAGAGCGACCAGGAACGCGAAGAATGAAGTGGGTTGGAAATGCCAAGCCCATGGAGGACTTGGGGATAGGACGGAGGCCCAGCTGTCGTGAAATTCGACATTCGGCTCCGTTTCGAGGCGGTTCGGACGGTCGGCCATAACCCGTTGGAACGGAAGCAATTATAACACTTCCCCGTTGAGCCGCGCAATCGCTGGCAGCCTCCTCGGGTCTGCCGCAGGGGGGGCGGCCCCCCTGCCACCAGGCGGCTCGAATCGGCGCGGTTGCCGCCCGTTCCGGCCACCCAGTCCCGGTCGGGAAGCGCAGCCGGTTGCGGCCCCCAGGTCTTGCGGGGGTGCCGTGATTTGCCAGACCCCGGAACGACGACTCCCGCAGGATCTTGCACCGCTCCCACCCGGTCTCCCGCTCGCTTATATTCTGCCTGCCCCAGGTCCGAAGGGCGTCGGCGCGCGAACCGCGTCAGGACCTCGCCGGTAGCAGCGCTAAGCGATGTCCGGTGTCGCTTCGGGTCGCCTGGGGCACTTCCCTTTCCTCTCCTCGCCCTTCCGCCGGTCGCACGCCATGGCCATCGCCCTTGCCCGCCGGTACCGTCCCCGGCGCTTTGCCGACCTCCTGGTGCAGGACCACGTGGCCGCCGCGCTCCGTGGGGCCATCGCCAGTAACCGCCTCGGCCACGGGTACCTGCTGACCGGCCCGCGCGGGGTGGGGAAGACCACCGCCGCCCGCATCCTCGCCATGGCGCTCAACTGCGCGCGCCGCGACACCGTCTCCCCGCCCGGGGAACCCTGCGGCGAGTGCGACAGCTGCCTCCGGATCTGGAACGGCGCCGCCAACCTCGACGTGGTCGAGATCGACGCCGCCAGCAACCGCGGCGTGGACGACGCTCGCGAGCTCCGGGAACGGGCGATGTACGCCGCCTCGCAGGAGGGGCACTCGAAGGTGTACATCGTGGACGAGGCCCACATGCTCACCCGCGAGGCCTGGAACGCCCTCCTCAAGATCCTCGAGGAGCCGCCCCCGGGCGTCGTGTTCGTCTTCGCCACCACCGAGCCGGCCAAGATCTTCAACACCGCGGCGCCGGTGCTC
>DAOMFQ010000301.1:0-2640 GCA_035429905.1 Gemmatimonadales bacterium | reverse complement strand
ACACAACCCCAGTTTGCGAAGGCTTGGCAGCCCGTGGTAAGTCATTATCTTGGAAGTCGTTCGGGGCGGTAGCTCAGTTGGGAGAGCACCTGCTTTGCAAGCAGGGGGTCAGGGGTTCGATCCCCCTCCGCTCCACTGGTTCACCTGCGGCC
Source organism: Gemmatimonadales bacterium (assembly GCA_035429905.1). Taxonomy (GTDB): domain Bacteria; phylum Gemmatimonadota; class Gemmatimonadetes; order Gemmatimonadales; family GWC2-71-9; genus SPDF01. The sequence goes on along the minus strand of DAOMFQ010000301.1, from coordinate 2,488 downwards.
GCTGCAGCGGCCTCGGTGTCCTCAGGCTGCCTGGCGGCAGCCTTCGGATCGATCCCCATCCGCTCCACGCGGTAACTCGAGGCCCCATCGCGACTGCTGCGGTGGGGTTCTTTCTTGCCCCCTCTCCCGGAGGGAGAGGGGGTAGGGGGTGAGGGGTGACTCATACCCTCTCCCGGAGGGAGAGGGGGTAGGGGGTGCGGGGTCGAGGCGGCGGCGCCCCGCCTCAGCTCCCCACGATCACCCTGAATCCGCCATTGGCCATGCGCTTGATGTCGAACGGCATCTCCATCTCGACGCCGGCGGCGGCAAACTCCTTCATGACCTTCGCGTTGACCCGGTCCCGATGGGCCCGCGACTTGTACACGACGAACGCGACCACCACCGTCTCCCCCCGCTTCAGCTTCGCCATCTTCGCGAAGCCCAGGCCCCACGACTTCAGGTCGTCGGCGACGCACTCGTAATAGTCCAGCGCGCCGTGCTTCATCCACGTCTTCTTCCCGACCTTCGCCATCTTCACGTAGGCCTTGAGCTGCCGCCTCGGAATGGGGATCACATAGGCATCGACGTACCGCATTCGCATGGCTCCTGGTGAGGTGAAACAACGATGGACCCCGGCGTTCGCCGGGGCGACGAGCTTCGAATCGCTTCCCCGCTTCCCCGCTTCCCCGCCTACCTCAGCACACCCTTCCCCCGCATGCGCCGCGCATACCAGTAGAGCCCCGCCGCGATCACGACGATCACCCCCGCGAACGCCGCCCCCGAGCTGCCCATCACCTCGGCGCCGTTGGACAACAGGTAGTTGTACACGAAAATGAGCGCTGCGCCAGCCGCCGAGGCGAGCAGCACCGGCACCGCGACGCGCTTGCGGAGCAGGAGCAGGAGCATGCCGGTCACTCCGCCCCAGACGCCGATGGCCCACATCGCCACCGCCCAGGCCGGCACGCTGTCGAAATAGGCCAGCTGCTCCGGCGTGACGGCCTTCAGGTAGGCTTCGTTCCGCGTCTGGGTCATCACGTAGTCCGTGGCGCCGATGGCGTTCCAGAGCAGGCCCACGATGCCGATGGCCCAGAGGTGCCAGGGGGCCTTCGCGCTGCTGTCAGCCGGTGGTCCAGACATCAGTGCTCCTCGCGTGAAAGTGAATCCAGAGGTGTACGGGTCAGCCGGCGGGCGCGATGTTCCTGTTGGTGCGGAAGAGATTCTCCGGATCCCACTTCGCCTTCACCTCCCGGAGCCGCGCCATGCCGCCGCCCAACGCCGCCTCCACCCGCTCGGCGCTCTCGTCCTCGGTGAGAAAGTTGATGTAGTTCCCGCCGGTGGAGTACTGCTTGAGCGCGTTCCAGGTATCCCGGGCCCAATTGATGTTCGCCGCGTCGTCCGCCTGCTGCTCCCACGAGCCGCCGATGTTGAGGACGTACCGGGCATCGCGATTGCCCACCGGGGAATGGTCGTTCGGCAGCTTGTTGAGCGCGCCGCCGATCTGGAAGAGGATCACGGCGGAGTGGGGCGAGGGAATCCTGGACGCGCACGCCATGAAGGTGTCGCACAGCGCCGGCTCGATGCCCGGGAGATACTCGCTCTTCCAGTAGTAGCGCCGTCCCTTGGGCTGGGTGGCGTCGAGGAGACTCTGCAACTGGGCGTACGGCCGGCGAACCAGGATGTCTCCTACCGGCTTCCCGAACTTCTTGATGGCCTTCACCGCCCGCTCCCCGTCCTCCGGCCTCCCGCTGTGGCAGGCCAGGATGGCGATGATCGGCTGGCCATGGACCTCCTTGGGGAGCCACGGCGCCGGCGGCGCGGGCCGCATGAACGTCACCAGCGTCAGCTTTGGCGACGCCTTCTCGGCGAGGCGGCGGTACAACTTGAGGACCCCCGGGGCCGCGCTCGCGGGCCACGCGACGACGCCGCCGACGATTTCGGGCCCGACCGGGTGGAGGGCGTAGTCGATCCCGGTGACGACGCCGAAGTTGCCGCCTCCCCCGCAGAGCCCCCAGAAGAGGTCCGCATTCTCCTTGGCGCTCGCGCGAACCAGTGCGCCCTGGGCGGTGACCACGTCGAACCCGAGCACGTTGTCGGTGGTCCAGCCCCAGCGCCGCGTCAGGTACCCGAAGCCGCCCCCCAGCGTGAGGCCGGACGCCCCGGTGGCCGACACGAACCCCAGGACCGCGGCGAGGCCGTGCAGCTGGGTTTCGCGGTCGATGTCGGCGAGCAGGCAGCCCCCCTGGGCGTGTGCCACCTTCTTCTTCGCGTCCACCCAGACGCCACGCATGAGCGAGAGGTCGAGCATCAGCGCCCCGTCCGCGGTGGCGAGCCCGGCAATGTTGTGCCCCCCGCTCTTGATGCAGAGCAGGAGCCGGTGCTCGCGGGCGAACTGCACGCCGGCAACGACGTCGGCCGTGCCGAGGCAGCGCACCACACAGGCCGGGCGCCGGTCGATCATGGCGTTCCAGACCGTCCGGGCTTCCTCGTAGCCCGCGTCACCGGGCAGGAG
>DAOMFQ010000300.1:0-2654 GCA_035429905.1 Gemmatimonadales bacterium | reverse complement strand
GCCGTCGCTGTTCTGGCGATACACGTTCCCCGCGCCGTCGGAATAGATGTTGTTGTCCACGCCCCGTGCGGCCGCAGCCGGCGGGCTGTAGGCCACCGCGCGGGTGGGAGCCATCCATCGCGCGGCCGAAGGACGGTCGTACAAGTTCTGGTTCGAGAGCCGGAGCGGTTGCCCGGGGTCGTTGGGATAGAACGCCGACCGGTCGTCGATCCGCATCGCGCCGTAGGTGTCGCCCAGGTGCGGGGGCCGGACGTAGCCCGCCGGCCCGTACCACGGGGCGCGATAGCAGCACGGGCCGTGGTACCACCGCTCCGCCGCCGTCGCGCCGACCGCCAGGAACGCCGCACTGTACCCCACCCCGAATCCCCACCCAGTGTAGGGGTGGTAGCCGGCCGCGAAGCCCCAGGTGAGCGGCCGCGGGTAGTACGCCGCGGCGCCGATCCACGGGCGATAGACGTACCCCGTGCCCCAGACGATCGTGCCGTAATAGGGATACCAGCCGAGATACGCCGGCGTGTAGCCGACGTAGACCACGTCCGGCGTGGACTGGTAGACGGTGACGAACTGCGCGTTGTAGACCGGGCTCGACGGGGGAATCGAGCCAACCGCCGCCGGCACCGAGTCCGCCACCGCCCACGGCCCGTTGGCGCCAGCGGCCACGAACCAGACGCCCTGGTCGAGGGCGTAGTACTGTCCGCCGATGGCCAGGACGGTGGTGGGTGAATTGACCGCGTACTGAACCGTCGTGCCCGGAATGGCCTCGAGTTGCGGAGCACCGTCGTACTGCACCGTGGGGGCGGCCGTCTTGCGATCGATGGCCGCGGTCTGCGGCATCATGGCGTCGAGATACGCCTCGAGCGCCTCCTGCGTGCCGGGGACGCTGCTCCGCACATGCCCCATCGGCGAATCGGCGGGAATGAAGGCGAACGCCGAGGGGAGGCTGTCCGGTCGCACCCAGCGCCAGGGCCCGGCCAGCGTGGCCGCGCTGAACCAGCGCCCGCCGAGGAGCGCGTACACCCGGTCGTTCGCGATCAGCCGCAGCACATCCTGCTCGGTGTTGTTGGCGTAGAGGAAGTATCCGCTCGAGAGCGGCGTCCACTCCGGCGGGCCGTCGAAGTCGATGAGCTCCGTCGGCTGGGCCGCCACGATGATCCTTGGCACCGCCGCGCCGGGCGCCGGGCCGGGCGACGCCGAATCCGGCGGCACCAGCGCCTGCAGCGCGCGGGGCACGCTGGAGTCCGCCGCCCACGGACCCAGCAGGATGTCGGGCGCCGAGTACCAGAGCCACCCGCTGCTGAGGTAATACCGGCTGGCCGTGGAATCGAAGAGGACCGCCAGCGGAGTGTTCGCGACGCGCTGGTAGGGCGTACCGGAGATCGGTCGGAGCACTGGCGGCCCCGACAGCACGAGGAGGACGGCGGGCGCGGAGTCCACCACGATGACCGGGAGGGCGGTGCTGAGCTGGGCATCCCGCCCGGCGGACTGGGCGTACTGCTGCATGGAGGCGAGGAGCCGGTCGGTGGAGATCGGCAGGCTCCACTGCGGCAGGGTGGTGGCGATGAGCTGGCTGAACTCGGTCCGCTCGTCTGCGGTGGCGCTGGGCCAGACCACCTGGTTCACCTTGATGCTCTGGAGGGTGGCGGTACGGGTGGCCCGGTCCACCTGCAGCGTGGCCGTGAACCAGAAGACCCCGAAGAGCGGATCCTGGGCGGGGAGGACGATGGCCATGGCGGCCCGGCCGTACAGCATGTTGCCGGTGAAGCTCTCGACCTGGGGCTGGTAGATGACCACCTGCCCCTGCCCGGTGTTGATCTGCTTGGGCCAGGCGGACTCCTGGGCGGCGGCAGGCCGGGAGGACAGGATCATCACGGCAAGCATCGCCACGGCGCGGAGGAGAGATGGACGCATCACGGCCCTCGCCGTTCAGGGGGAAGTCAACGCGCGGAATGAAATGAAGGATGGCGAGGCGCGGGCGGGAAGCAAAGCGGGGGGCGCCGCCGGACGGCGACGCCCCGCACTCGAGATCAGTTGACGGTTACGGTTCCCTGCATCAGGGCCCCGTGCACCACGCAGTCGTAGGTGTAGACGCCTGCCGTGTTGAACGTGAATGTGTAGACCGACCCAGCGCCGCTCATGATCGCGCTGCTGGTGAAACTCGGCGCGCCGGTGGATTCCACGCTGTGCGAGGTCGCCCCGGCACCCCAGGTCCACCGCACCCGGGTGCCGGCGGCGATGGTGACGGCAGATGGCGTGAACGCGTTGTTGCTCACGACGACGTCCACCGTCGGAGGCGGAGGTGGGGTCCCTGTCGCGGCAAAGGCCACCGGGGAGCCGGTCAACCCTGCCGACGCCCCCTGGGCTGCTTGTGCACCCAGCGTGGCCCCCAGCGTCCACACCACCGTGGCCGCCCCGCTCGCCCCGGTGGTCGTATTGGCGGAGGACACCGATCCGCCGCCGCCCGTCACCGACCAGGCGACGCCGACCCCCGCCACGCCGTTGCCGAACTGGTCCACGGCCGTAACTTGGAGCGGAGTGGGCAACGCCACATTGATCGGGCCGGACTGCGCGTTGCCGCCGGTCCGGTTGAGCTGGGTGGCCGGCCCGGGAAGCGCCGTGGCGGTGAAGCTCACCGGCGAGCCGGCCGCGTCGGCCAC
>DAOMFQ010000299.1:0-2755 GCA_035429905.1 Gemmatimonadales bacterium | reverse complement strand
TCGCCGTCCGGGTTCGCGGGGCGGGGAACAAGCAGGAGGTGATGCCCGTCGAGGAATTTGCGGCTCGCATTGTGGCGAAGGTTCAAGGCCGCTCCCTCGAGGTGTGACGTCCGCGCTGTCGCCGCGGCCCGTCGGGTGTTGTCCCGGGCCGACGTTTGGGGAGTGTTAGCTGGGCGTTTGGCATTGCGAGGGATGCACTTGCCGGCCCGCTGGGGCATCTCTGGTCGTGTCGATGCTGGCCTCGCGGTTGCGTGTGTGGGGAGTTCCGGAATTCGATGCGCGTCCCCCCCCGCGGAACGGAGGCTTCCATGAATCGCATTCTGCGCGTTGCACCCCTGATCGTTCCGATCCTCCTCGCCTGCAATGACTCCGAACCCGCCGCTCCGGACGTCAACGCCGCCAGCATTGAGGAGCCGGCCCTGACGGCGCATGGCGGCCGGCACGACTTCGCCCGTCAGCTCGCGCGGCTGCTCTACATCGTGGCTCCGCTCCATCGCCTGTCGGCCGCTCAGGCTGCCGGCTTCGACACTCAGCTCTCGCCCTGTGTGGCCTCCCCGGAGGGGGGGATGGGGTACCACTGGGGCTACGTCGAGCGGATCGATGGGACAGTGCGGTGGGACGAGCCGGAGATCCTCGTCTTTGTGCCGTCTGACCACGCCCCGGACGGGGTGCGGCTCGGTGCCGTCGAGTATGTGGTGCCCAAGGCCGCCTGGAGCGGCTCCGAACCGCCGTCACTCTACGGACAGACCTACACGACCGGTGGCCCCAACGGCGAGCTCTGGGCCCTGCATGTGTGGGTCGGGAAGTACAACCCGCTCGGGCTCTTCTACGACTGGAATCCGAGAGTCAGCTGCGACGGATGACATGCGACTTGCCGGTGTGGCGACGACCTCCCCGGCCTGATTGCGCCCCCGCCGGACAGCGCTACATTGACGCCGCATGTGGCGCTGCCGGTGGTTGGGGACCATTGCCGTGGAGCACTCGGACGGACGCACCGACGGAGCGCGGCTTCTCGGGCAGCCCAAGCGTCTCGCCATTCTGGCCTACCTGACGCTCCCGGTCCCCGGGACTTGGCACCAGCGCACCACGCTCCTTCGGCTCTTCTACCCGGATCGAACCCCGGCCCAGGGGCGCAACGCCCTCAGGAACGCACTGCACTCCCTCCGCACGACCCTTGGCGAGTCGGTCCTGCTCACCCGCGGGGACGAGGCGGTGAGTATCTCCAGCTCCGAACTCGCCACCGATGTCGCTGAATTGACATCTTCGGTGGCGCGCGCAGGCGGGGCTCAATCGCTGCCCAGGGAACCCGCAGTCCTCCTACCTGACCTCGAATCCCTGGTGGACGGGGCCGGATTCCACGCCTGGCTTGAGGCAGAGCGCCGCCGGCTTGCCACGTCAGGCTCAGTGAGGATACCACCCCCTCCATCGCCACAGCCTTTGGCGGCCTGGAAGTCGGCGACCTATCTCGGCGTGGCCGGCGTCGCGGCGCTGCTGGTGCTCCTGCTCCTGGGCGGACTCGGCACCGTTGGGCGACGCCCCCGCGTTCCGGAGGCGACACCGAATCCCGAATCGGCTCGGCTCGTGGCGGCGGCGTTGCACGAGCTGGGGCGCGAGGAGCAGGATGCGCTGATCAGGGCCAAGGCTCTCTACCTGCGTGCCGTGGACGCCGACCCGACGTACGGGCCGGCCTTCACGGGCCTCGGGCGGACCTGGATGTACCTCGCAAATGTGGGGAGGGTCCCTCGGGAGCAAGCCGTGCGCATGATGAGGGACGCCCTCGCCCACGCAGCCCGGTTCAGCGACAGCCTCGACCCCGACCTCCTGGACGGGCGGGCGTACCTCGCCTACGTCGACGGAGACGCGGCGGAAGCCGAGCGCCTCAATCGGCTGGCTATTGGCCGCGCGCCTGGGCGGGCGGAGTTCCACGAGCACCTGGCCCACAAGCTGGGGCTCGAAGGGCGGCTCGAGGAATCGAGGGCGCACTATGACACCGCTGCCCTCCTCGCGCCCCTCGAACGGCGGTTCCCCGAGTCGGCCGCATACGTCGAAGGCTGCCGCGGGAACGATCTGGAGGCCGTGCGGCTGCTCAAGGCCTCGCTCGCGATCGACTCGAATTATTCCCGGGCGTGGGCGGGGCTGGTTCTGGAGTACGCCCGCCTCGCCCGCTGGAGCGACGCGATCGAGGCGTGGCGTCGCTCGGATAGCGTCGCTGCTCGAGCATTTGTGAAGCCCGCCGGCGCGGACTCGGCAACGTTTGTCACCTCGTGGGCGGCGTTCCAAGGCGCTCTGCGAGCATCGGCTAATCACGAAGGGGTTGAGTCACGCTCCCCACTGGGCCAGGTCCTCGCCTTCGCCAACCGCGGAGAAAGCGACAGCGCGTTGGGAGCCCTCGGCCGGCTCCGGAGCCAGGATCCGCTTGCGTTGGGCTATGCACTTTGCGCGTGGGCACTCCGGCCCCTTCGCGTAGATCCCCGCTTTGCGCAAGCCTACCGGGGGACGCGGTTCGAGGGTGCCTTCACTCGAGTGGCGGGTCTGACCCCCGGGAACTGAGGGCGCGGACGGCGCCAGGTGACCTCCCGGCATGGCCCTCCAGCGGGTATCTTAGGGGGCACCGTATCCCGAACCCCCGGAACCCCCGTGAGCGACGCCACGACTCCCGTCATCCTTTCCGCCGTCCGCACTCCCATCGGTCGCTATCTCGGCGGCCTGTCGTCCTTTACGGCCCCGCAACTCGGGGCCGCCGTCATTCGTGAGG
>DAOMFQ010000298.1:0-2767 GCA_035429905.1 Gemmatimonadales bacterium | reverse complement strand
CGCGACCTCCGCAGTGACAGTGCGGCACTCTAACCAAGCTGAGCTACAGCCCCCGGTGCAGCGCACCATTATAAACGGGGGCTGTCCTTCATGGTAGCCCTACTGGCAGTAGGCCTTGATCATCGAGGCCACTCGCGGCTGGAACTGGTTGATGAAATCCAGGTTCTTGGCCGCGTCGGCGGGCCGCGTGGCCTGCCCGAGGGTAAAGCCCGACTTGGCCTCCGCGAGCAGCGCCTCTTCCTTCCGGGCCAATTCGCAGGAGCGGGTGGCTTCCGCCTGCTTGTCGATGGCCGGCACCTGATAGAAGGTGGCGAGCCCGAAGAGGTAGTTCGCGCTCGGCGCCACCCGCCCGTCCGGCGCGGCCGCGGCCACCGCCTTGCGGAGCACATCGGCCGCCAGGGGGAGGTTCTGCTCCGCCGGCTGCAGCAACGGCAGCGCACCGTTGGTCAGGATCGCGGCGGCGCTCTCCTTCTGCCCGGCGTCGCCGTGCGCAATGGCGAAGTCGGTGAAGAGCATCGCCTCGGCGATCCGCTTCTGGTCGGCGAGCGACTTGGCCGCCGTGAGCGCCGGGACCACGGCCGCGGTGTCGATGGCGATCAGGCGGCTCGTGACGGCCACGAGGCTGTCCACCGGCCCGGTCATGCCGTAGGCGGTGACCAGCTGGCCCATCAGCGTCGGGTTGTCCGGGAACTTGTCGCCCCCGAGGCGCGCCCACTTGAGCAGCGCCGCGGTATCGGGCTGCGCGGCAGCGAAGACGGTGATCTTGAGGAAGTAGGTGGAGTCAGCCCGCTCCGGCGCCTCGGTGTACACGTGCTCGAGCGACTGGATGGCCTTGGGGTAGTCGCCGAGGGTGGCGTACGCGTTGCCGAGGAGGTCCCAGAGGTCGGCGTTGGACGGATCCAGCCGGAGCCCTTCCTGCGCGGCCTGCACCGCCGCGTCGGGCCGTCCGTAGCGGATGAAGATCTTGAACGCCTCCTCGCGCAGGGGCTGGTTGGTCGGCGCGGCCAGCAGCATCTGCTGGTAGGCGTCGACCACCTTTGCCGAGTCGCCCTGGGCATCATACTGCTTGGCGAGTTCGGTCCAGGCGCGGAGGCTCTGCGGATCGCCGGTCACGGCGGCCTGCAGGTCGGCGATCACCTCCGAGCTCGGCGCCTTCCGGGCCATGGCCAGTTGCGCGAGGCAGTATTGCGCCAGGCCGTTGTTCGGGAGGATGGCCGTTGCCTTCTTCGCCGCCGCGGCGGCCGCGTCCGGCTTGCTCGCGCTCAGGTCCACGCACTGCTTGGCCTCGTCGGCCGACTTGACGGCGGGCGTGAGCTGGTCGGCGACCGCCTCGCCGAGCTGCTTGAGGGACTGCCCCGGCGCCTGCTTCACCACGACGACATTGCCCGCGTCGTCGTTGAGGCCCGCCAGCCGGGCGGTGACGGCGTAGCCGGTGCCGCCCTCCACCTTGGTCATCGTCGAGGCGAGGAGGACGCGCGCCTGGAGTTCCTGCGCCAGGCGACGGGCCACGATGGGGCTCAGGATGGCGTCGAGGGGGTAGCCGTACTGCTCGAGCGCCGCCTGCATCTGCTTGACCGGGATGACCCGGTACGTGGTTCCCGCCACGCGCTCCATCCGCAGGCGCATCGCGGTGCCGATTTCCACCGCGGCGACCGAATCGCCCTCGAGGAAGGAGTAGGGGTTGGCCACCATGAGCTTCGGCGCGGCGACGTTGCCCGTGCCGAGGCGCCGGGCGCCGGAGGGGATCTGGGCGGAGGCCTGGGTGGCCAGGATCGAGCCGAGCGCGGCGACGAGGGCAAGTCTCAGGCGCATTCCTGCGATCTCCGACGGGCGATGGAACGACGGGTGGACGGGATGCCAACCGGGCCGCGGCACCTCCGCGGCATCATGGGCGAAGAGGGACTCGAACCCCCGACATCCTGCGTGTAAGGCAGGCGCTCTGACCAGCTGAGCTATTCGCCCCGGCGCCCGGCCAATACTAGAGCGCGATCCCCAATGGCAGGAAGACGCAATACCCCAGCACCAGCAACACGGCGGCCAGGCTCGTGCTGCCGGAGGCCAGAAGCAAATAGCCCGCCGCCAGCGAGACCAGGCCACACGCCAGCAGGGCCAAGTTGCGGGGCGCCAGCGGGATAGGACGTCCGGAGGTCGCCTTGGAGGATTCGGGCATAGTCGGGAAGGCTAGCGGGAAGAAGGTTGGTGGTCAAGCACGTTTTCGTCCCCTTCCTCCGGTGCAATGTCCCATCCCTCGTCGAGCGCCGCCCGGCGGGGGCGGTCCCGGCGGCGGCGGGCCACATACGCGAGCGCCACCGCCGCCGCGATCACCAGCCAGATTCCGGTTCCGACCGTCCAGGTGGCCAGGCCGAACCGGAGCCGGACCGACCGGCGCCACGACTCGTCGAACCGGTCCACGGAGAGTCCCGTGGTGGCGAGCACGGCGGCATCGAACGGGACGCCGGCCGCGAGCTGGCCCAGGAGCGGATCGAGCGTGCCTGTGGGGTTCCGTCTCCCGAGCTCGAGCACGGCCGTGGCGGCCAGCGCGTATCCGGCGTCGGCGGAGAGGCCGCTGCCGCGCAGGTGGGCATCGAGCTCCCCGAGCCCCGGCGTCTCCCCGCGGGCCACCGCCAGGTTGACCGCCAGCCGGTCGAAGACGTCCCACTGCCCGCTCGCCACCGTGGCGTACCCCTCGTCGAACCAGAGCGGCACCCGCTGCCGGACCGCGTCGTGCAGCGCCAGGTGGGCGAGCTCGTGGCGGAGGGTCCCGATG
>DAOMFQ010000297.1:0-2805 GCA_035429905.1 Gemmatimonadales bacterium | reverse complement strand
ACGGTGCCCGGCCAGAAGGCCACGGGCGTCTACATGAAGCTGAAGAGCACCGAGGACGTGTCGCTGGTCAACGCGGCCTCGCCCGTGGCGGGGATCGTCGAGATCCACGAGATGGTCATGCGCGACAACATCATGGCGATGCGCTCGATCGACGACGTCCCGCTGCCCGCCGGCAAGACCGTCGAGCTCAAGCCCGGCGGCCACCACGTGATGCTCATGGACCTCTTCAAGCCGCTGGCCAAGGGCGACAAGGTGCCGGTGACCCTCACCTTCGTGGGCAAGGGCAACAAGCGCACCAAGCTGGAGATCAAGGCCGAGGTGATGGCGCCCGGCGCGATGCCGGGGCACGGTCACAAGTAGTCCCCGCGCAACGGCGCACTTCCCGGAAGGGGCGACCTCCGGCCCGCGCTTTGACGCGAGGCCGGAGTTGTGGTTTCCTCCGCTTGTCCCGCGCACGGACACCCCCTGATCGTCGGCACCGGGCGGCATTAAGAGTAGAAGCAGAAGAACAGAACTAGAACAGGGAAGGAGTCTCCACGATGGGTACCTGCCTCCGTCGCGGCCTCGCGACGCTGTCCTCGTTTGCTTTCCTTTCGTTGTCGGCCGGGCCCGCGTGGGCACAGGGCGGGGTGACCGCACCCGGCTACGCCGTTCCCCTGATGGCCGATCCGGGCGTCTCCTTCCTCCGGGTGCCGCCCCCTCCCGAGTCCCAGGCCCTGATGGCGCAGGGCTTCGCGGCAGTCCAGGCCACGATCACCGTCAATTACCTCGCTAGCGGCACGATGTTCGGCAAGACGTGCACGGCTTGGAGCGCCCAGGCGCAGGCGGCGTTCAGCCACGCCGCGAGCCTGTGGGCCGCGAGGATCCAGTCGCCGGTTCCGATCACGATCAACGCGTGCTGGGCGGTGCTCGATCCTGGCGTTCTGGGCGCCGCGGGTCCCGCCTCGATCACCCGGGATTTCGCCGGGGCGCCGGTGCCCGGCACCTGGTTCCCCATCGCGCTCGCGAACGCGAAGGCCGGGACGGACCTCAACGGCGCGTCGCCGGAAATCAACGCCCAGTTCGGCAGCACGTTCAACTGGTACCTGGGCACGGACGGCAATACGCCCTTCGACAAGTACGACTTCGTGTCCGTCGTGATGCACGAGCTCGGCCACGGCCTGGGGTTCGTGGGCAGCATGAGCTGGTCGGGCGGCATCGGTTCGTGGGGTTCCGGCGGCTTCCCGTACGTCTACGACCAGTTCACCGAGAACGGCTCGAACCAGAGGCTCCTCACCGCGTTCGTCAACGGCTCGACCGCCCTCGGCACGCAGCTCACGAGCAACAACCTCTTCTTCGACGCCGCGAATTCGAGCGCGGCGAACGGAAATGCCCCCGTACCCCTTTACGCGCCCTCCGTCTGGAGCGGGGGATCGAGCTATTCGCACCTCGCGGAAAGCTTCAACGGCACGGCGAACGCGCTCATGACCTTTTCGCTGGCCAACGGGGAATCGATCCACGATCCCGGCCCCGTGACGCTCGGCATCATGAAGGACATCGGCTGGGCGCTCGAGACGGTGGCGGCGCCGGGCTCCCTGTCCCTCAACCTGGCCAGCACGGCCGCGACCATCGCGGTGACGAGCGGCTCGACGACCTTCTCGGTGAGCCGCACGGGCGGCACGTCGGGAGCGGTGAGCGGCACCCTGGGCGTGACGGGAGGCTGCACGCTTTCCACCGGCAGCGTGAGCTTCGCGAGCGGCTCTGCAGTGCCTTCGCCGGCGACCGTCACGGTGTCCGCGGGCTCGGCGGTCGGGGGCGCAACCTGCACCGTTTCGCTGGTGGCGGTTTCCCCCGCCACGACCGGCTCGCCCTCCACCTACAGCATCGGCGTCGTCGTGCCGGACACGACTCCCAATGCCTTCAGCTTCACCAGCCAGACCGGATTGATTCCCGAGTCGACGGTCACCTCCAACGCGATCACGCCGGCGGGCTACAACACGGCCGCGGCGATCTCGGTGGCGAACGGCACCTACTCGATCGGCTGCTTGGAACCCGGCTTCACTTCCTCGGCCGGAACGATCACTCCCGGCCAGTCGGTGTGCGTGCGCCACAACGCTTCCGCGGGCTTCGGCGCGACGGTCACGACCACGCTCACCATCGGCGGCGTGGCCGGCACTTTCTCGAGCACGACCGTCGCCTCGCTCGGGTCCGCCCTGTCCAACGGCGTCGCAGTGAACAACCTGGCGGGCGCATCGGGCAGCTCGACCTACTACTACATCGATGTGCCGACGGGCGCTACGAGCCTCAATGTCGTCACCTCCGTCGGCGGGCGCAGCACCGACCTCAACCTGTACGTGCGGCGCAACGGCGTTCCGACGACTCTCGTCCGCGACTGCGCGTCGGCCACCGTGGGAACGACGGCGGAAACTTGCCCGTTCACGAACCCGCAGGCGGGACGCTACTACATCCTCCTCGTGGGCATGGCCCCCGCCGGCTACAGCGGCGTGAGCCTCACGGCGACCTACGTGGCCTCGACGGGCAGCCCGGGCGAACTGTCGATGAACCTGACCGGCACGGCAGGGAGCATCGCGGCGGGTGGTGGCTCGACGACGTTTGCGGTGGTGCGAACAGGGGGAACCTCTGGCGCGGCCACCGCCAACCTGAACGTGCTCGGCGGATGCACGCTGGGCACCGCGAGCGTCTCGTTCGCGAGCGGTTCCTCGACGCCGTCGCCGGCGACGGTGACGCTGGCGTCCGGCACCGCAGTGAGCGGTGGGAGCTGCACCGTGGGGATGTCGGCCACGGGGGCGGGCCTGTCACTCTCTG
>DAOMFQ010000296.1:0-2810 GCA_035429905.1 Gemmatimonadales bacterium | reverse complement strand
GCCAGCGCCTACTCCGCCTTGGCCGTGATCTTGTCCAGCTCCGCGCCCTCCAGCAGCCGGTCCACCTCCTCGTCGATCCGCACCACCTGCTGGCCGCGGGCCAGGACCCGGGTCTTCGACGTGGTCGGCCGGCCGGCGGTGGTTTCCACGAAGGTGTCCGTCAGCCGCAACGTGGCCATCTCTGCGCGCAGCGCCCTGCCGGTGGCGTCGTCGCCCACCACGCCCACCAGCCTGCAGGTGGCGCCCATCGCGGCCACGTTGGCGGCCACGTTTGCGGCGCCCCCGAGCGCGGCGCGCTGCTCGCGCACCGTGACCACCGGCACCGGCGCCTCGGGGGACAGGCGCTCGGTGTCGCCGATGAGGTAGCGGTCGAGGATGAGGTCGCCCACGACGACGATGCGGCTCTTCGCCATGCGCTCGATCAGCGCCAGGACGCGATCGCGGGGCATCGGAGGGGGTGGGGTAGTGGCTCGCACGACGGACCCTCGGGGCGTGGGGTGGCGGGGACGGAGAAACGTGTGTCCACCGCGGGGAAAGGGGAAGGGGAGTCGCCCGCCCGGCCTGGTCGGCGCTCCACTATCTTTGACCCCCATGCCGCCCCTGCCCTTCCGCGTCGAAGCCACCCGCGGCGATCTCGTCGAATCGACACACGCCGTGACGGTGGCCGTGGTGGACGCGGCCGGCGCCCTGGTGGCCTCCGCAGGCGACCCGGAGCTCGTCACCTACTGGCGCTCCGCCGCCAAGCCGTTCCAGGCCCTCCCGATGGTGGCGGACGGCGCGGCGGACCGGTTCGGCCTCGGGGCGGACGCCATCGCGCTGGCCTGTGCGTCACACTCGAGCGAGCCGGAGCACGTCGAACTAGCCACGCGGATGCTCGCGGCCATCGGTTGCACCGAGGGCGACCTCGCCTGCGGCCCGCACCCGCCGCTGTCGAATGCCGTGCAGGAGCTCGCCATCCGCAGCGGGACGGCCCTCACGCCGGCCTGGAGCAACTGCTCTGGCAAGCACACGGGAATGCTGGCGCTCGCCCGCCATCATGGCTGGCCGACCGCCGGGTACGAACGGGCAGGGCACCCGGTGCAGGAGCGCATCCTCGACGAAGTGGTGCGCTGGACTGGTGTGCCGCGGGGCGCACTGGTGCAGGGCGTGGATGGGTGTACCACCGTCTGCTTCGGCCTGCCGCTCCGCGCCATGGCGCTGGCTTACGCCCGGCTCGGCGTGAGCGAGGAGCCCGCGGCGGTCCGGGTGCGGGGCGCGATGCTCGCCCATCCGCACCTCGTGGGCGGGCTCCGCCGGCTCTGCACCGACCTGATGCGGGAGTCGGGGGGCCGGGTGCTGGCCAAGGTCGGCGCCGAGGGGGTGTACAGCGCTGCCTGGCCGGAGCAGCGGCTCGGCATCGCGCTCAAGGTGGCGGACGGTGAAAACCGGAGCGCCCAGGTGGCGCTGCTCGGCGTGCTCCGGCAGCTGGCAGAGGTGTTGGGAGGCAGCCTGCCGCTCGACGCGCTTGCGCCGTACGTGGAGCCACCGATTCGAAACACCCGGCGAATGCAGACGGGGTCTCTCCGGGCCGCCGGCGCCCTGCAATTTCACGGACCTGGCGGCGCGCATTCCGTGCCGCGAACGACCTGAACGGGAATATCCTGGTGACGACGAACCCCTCACTCGACCTCCCGACCCACGCGCTCGTGCGCCTGGCCGCGGCGGTGGCGGCCGGCGAAGAGCCGGCCATGCGCCAGGCCATGGTGGACGCCCTCGCCGTGGACACCGATCCGGACTGGGTTGAGGAACTGCTGTTGCAGTCGATCCTGATGACCGGCTACCCGCGCGCGCTCGTGGCGTTCGGGCTCTGGCGCAAGGCGAGCGGGCGGCCCGCGCCGGTCGAGGATGCCGACGCGGACTACACGAACCTTCCGGAATGGCAGGCGCGGGGCGAGCAGACCTGCGCCCGGGTGTATGGCGGCAACTACAACAAGCTGCGCCGCAACATCCGGGAGCTGCACCCGGCGGTGGACCAGTGGATGCTCGTGGAGGGCTACGGCCGCACGCTGGGGCGGTCGGGGCTGGACCTGCTCCGGCGGGAACTCTGCACGGTGGCGCAAACCGCCGTCCTGCAGACCCACCGCCAGTTGCATTCGCACCTGCGCGGTGCGCTGCACAGCGGGGCCACCTTCGGGCAGGTCGAGGCGGTGCTCGCGGTGGTCAATCCGCTCGTGGGGCATGAAGAGTGGAAAGAAGTGAAGGAACTGTGGGCGGTGGTGCGCGCGGGCTGGACTCCGGAGGACTGATGTTCATCGATCGTGCAGTCGTGAAGGTCATCGCGGGCACCGGCGGGTCGGGGGCCAGCTCCTTCGCGCGCTTCAAGTTCAAGCCCAAGGGGGGCCCGGACGGAGGCGATGGTGGGCACGGCGGGCACATCTTCGTCCGCGGGGACGCCAACCTCGCCACCCTCCTCGACTACCGTTACCGCACCATCTGGAAGGCGGGTCGCGGGGACCACGGCAAGGGCAAGACCAAGACGGGCGCCACCGCCGAGGACGTCTACATGCCGGTCCCGCCGGGCACCATCGTCCGCGACCTGGCCACCGGGGAGGTGCTGGCCGAGATCCTCCACGACGGCGATACCGTCCGCGTGGCGCGCGGGGGCCGGGGAGGGCGCGGCAATGCCCGCTTCACGACCCCGACCCACCAGGCCCCGCGGGAGTGGGAGCCCGGCGAGGAAGGCCAGGAGCGCGACCTCGAGCTCGTGCTCAAGCTCCTCGCCGATGTGGGCCTCGTAGGCGAGCCCAACGCCGGCGAGAGCACCCTGCTCT
>DAOMFQ010000295.1:0-2833 GCA_035429905.1 Gemmatimonadales bacterium | reverse complement strand
TGGTGCTTGCCGATGACGTCGTCGATCAGGTACTTCGACGAGGCGGGAAGGACCAGGCCGGCCAGGCGGCTGGCCAGCATGAGCACCAGCCCGAGCGCCAGGCGCCACCGGTAATCCCAGACGACCTCGCGGGCCTCGGCCCACGCGTTGCGGTAGTCGATCTTCGGCTTGGAAGCAGTTGGGTCGGCCATGGAGGGTGAAACTTAGCCTGCCTCCGGCGTGCGGCCATGCCAGGCCGCCCGCGGCACCCACACCTTGCCGTCGGGTTGGGACTCGAAGTGGGGCGACATGATCTGGACGCCGGCCGCATTGAAGGCGTCCTGGATTTCCTGGTGCACCGCCGAGAGCAGCTCCAGCCGTTCTTCCACCCGGTCGATGTGCATCCGGAGTTCATACTCCACGTAGAAGTCGGAAAGGGACCGCTGCAGCACGAACGGCGCGGGGTCCTTGCGGATCCCTTCGACGCGGCCCGCGGCCCCGAGCAGGAGGTCGTGCACCTGCCGCCAGGGGGCGTCGTAGCCGATGGTCACCACGGTCGAGAGGACGGCGCCCTGTTCCCTGGCCAGGCGACTGTAGTTCACGATCGGGTGGCCGACGAGCACCGCATTGGGCACGGTGATCTCTTCCCGCTTCCGGGTGGCGATCTTGGTCGAGAGGACGCCGACCTGCATCACCATGCCCTCGACGTCCCCGGCCTTGATCACCTCGCCCGCCCTGCAGGCGCGAGAATAGACGATCACCATCCCGCTGATGAAGTGGTTGACGACGCCGGTGGTGCCCAGGGTGGCCATCAACCCCACCAGGACGCTGACCCCCTTGAACACCGGGCTCTGCGACCCCGGGACGTACGGGTAGGCCACGATGATCGCGAAGATCCAGATGAGCCCGATCGCGAGGCGCCGGGAGGCCTTGGCCGACTCGGGCTCCAGCCACGAGAGCTCCAGCCGCCCGCTCTCGACGCCCAGGAAGAAGGCGCTCGTCATCCGGGCCACGATGCGCGCGAGGATGAAGATCAGCGCCACGGCAAAGAGGCCGGGCACCGCGTGCACGATTCCCATCCCGAACGTTTGCAACAGCGCGCGGAGGAAGCCGCCGAGCTCGTAGCTCCACGGTTCGGTGAACGGGAACTGGCGGAAGACGAAGGTGAGCCACAGGTAGAGGAAGACGACGGTGGCGCTCAACGCCGTCAGCTTGATCATGGCCCGGTCGACGGCAGCCACCGCCGCCGCGAGGTCGAGGCCGTGGAAGCGCATCCGGTGCGAGAGCGGCTCGGTGAACGGGTGGTCGAGCGCGCGCCGCCGGAGCCGAACGACGCCGCGGAGGAGGACCACGAGGAGCGCGGTGGCCAGGAGCGCGAGGCCGATGCCGCGGAGGAGGATGGGGAGGCGCAGCTGGTCGGCTCGCGCCTGGAGCGCCGCCTCCAGGTCTCTGGCGGCGGCGGCCCCCGCGGCCGCCGGTGTCTGGCCCGCCTCGGGGTCGAGGTCCTCCGGAAGGATCGCGAAGAGGAACTGGCGGCCCGAAACGACGAATACCCCCTCGAGGTCTCCCACCCGAGCCGGTTCCGCGGACACCCGGCTCGAGTCGGTCCAGCGGGGCAGGGCGTCGATCCGCTCCTTCGCGCGGAGCACGCGATCCGCCGGGCTCACGCCGCCGATCTCGGCGCGGAGCACCGCGACCGGCCGGTTGGCCACGAACAGCGTCTCGGCTGCGGCGACCTTGACGTCGCCGGCCTTGGCAGGGAGTGCGACTTGCGCCGCCGCAGGCGCCGCGACCAGGAGGAGCCAGGCGACCAGGCACCGGATCATCGGCTCTTCAGAGCTTCGAGGTAGGCGCGGTCCCAGGCCGCCGGGATGCTCTCCCGCGGGGAGTAGGGCCCCGGGGCGTACACGCGGGAGGCGATGCCCGCGTGGCTGAGTTCACTGATGTGCCAGTCCTGGCGGTTCGTCACGTCCCAGAACTCCACCGCGCCTTCCGGGTCGAGCTCGGGGTGCTTGGCGGAGTCAGGGTGCAGCAGCCACTCGCAGGTGACCCGGCTCCGGTCGGCCGCCAGCGGCCAGACCCGGTAGTAGGCCACGTAATCCGGATGCACGCTGAGCATCAGGTTGGGGAAGATCGTGTAGTAGTAGGCCCGCTGCATGTCCTCGGCGCTGAGGTCTCCCAGCGGCACGCCGCACGCCTCCCCGCTGATGGTCATGCTCTTGTTCGGGGGGGCGATCAGCATGTGCCCGCCGAGGAACGGGCCTTCGATGAGGTCGTTGGCGCCGCTGGTGTACGGCATGAGGCGGGAGAGCTCGGGGTGGATGGTCGGGCAGTGCAGGCACTCGCTGTAGTTCTGGAAGATCAGCTTCCAATTGGCCTTCACCTCGTAGTCGATGCGCCGGACACGGGTGAGCGCCGCGAGGTTGAACCGCTCGAACCGGCCGCGGAGCGGCGCGAGCGCGTCCTCCAGCGGTTCCGGGTCCTTCGAGAGGTTGATGAACAGGAACCCGTGCCAGGCGGCGAGCGCCGCGGCGTGCAGCGGGTAGTTCCGCTTGTCGAACCCCTCGGCCTCGTTCATGTGGGGCGCCCCGACCAGGCGGCCGTCGGTGGCGTACGTCCAGGCGTGGTACGGACACTGGATGGTCTCGGAGAACTGGCCCTCGGACGCCTCGCAGATCCGGGTGCCGCGGTGCCGGCACACGTTGAAGAACGCCCGCGCCACGCCCGAGCGGTCGCGGAGGATGATGATGCTCTCCGCGCCCACTTCCTGGACGAAGAAGTCGCCGGGCCGCGCGATCTGGTCCTCGCGCCCGACGCAGAGCCAGCGGGTCGGGAAGATGCGGTCCATTTCCTG
>DAOMFQ010000294.1:0-2853 GCA_035429905.1 Gemmatimonadales bacterium | reverse complement strand
GCCCAGGGCGCCGACCGCCCGCCCGACCTCAGCGGCGCCTATGCCGCCAACGGGACCGAGGCCGGCGACGACCACAAGCCGTACGAGGCCAAGGTGGAGCTGAAGCGCACCGGCCAGGTGGTGATCCCGATGACCGAGCCGGAGCAGACGGCGGAAATCTACAGGCTGAAGTGGAAGTTCCCGGGCAACGGGAGTGAGTTGAACGGGGTCGGCGTGCTGATCAACGGGACGCTCTACGTGGCGTACTCCGACGACAAGAAGTTCTTCCTGCACCTCGTCTGGCCCTGGCGGATGTCGTCGGTTCAGGAGGGCGTGAACGAGGAAGTGGAACGGATGGAGGGGCAGAGCAGCAAGAGCTTTGTGAAGAACCGGCCCTGGTATTCCGACCTCTCCTCGGAATCCGCCTACGTGGGGGTCTGGTTCCACTTCGACGAAACCTACGGGGTCATCGGACTCACCGAGGGCGGCTGGCCCGGCGAGCACCCGTATCGCATGCACCAGGTGAACAGCAAGTTCGAATGGATGAAGTACGGCAACAAGAACTTCTGGACCGAGAGCGGAACGCTGATCGTCGAGAAGGACGGGCGGAACTACGCGGTGCGGTTTCGCGAGAGTGCGGATTACAGCTACACCGGCGTGGCCTTCACCACCTCCAAGGGGTTGATCATCATGGCCGCCGGGGGCGACGACATCGCGGGCGCCTCGAGCTACCGGTTCACGGCGGAGGGCCTGGAGGGGGAGTGGGCGGGGCTCGGAGGGAGCGGCCGGGGCACCGAAACCCTGAAACCCTCCGACGAAGTGATGAAGCGGGCAGGGAGCCTCTTCCACGACTAGCGCGGAGGGCTACTTCGTCAGCGTCGGGATCAGCTCGGCGTTGGTCTTGGCGCCCCGGAAAAGCGACAGCACCTCCTGCATCGCGTTGATGGAGGGCATGGCGGCGGTGCGCTGCCGCAGGGCGTGAGAGGCCGCCAGCGCGTCGGGCGAAAACAGCAGCTCCTCGCGGCGGGTGGAACTGGCCGGGATGTCGATGGCCGGGTAGATCCGGCGCTCGGCCAGCTCCCGGCTCAGGACGAGTTCGCTGTTGCCGGTGCCCTTGAACTCCTCGAAAATCACCTGGTCCATCTTCGAGCCGGTGTCCACCAGCGCCGTGGCGATGATGGTCAGCGACCCGCCGCCGCGCGAGGGGTCCACGTACCGGGCGCTGCCCAGGAAGCGCTTGGGCTTTTCCATCGCGTTGGCGTCGAGGCCGCCGGACAGGGTCCGCCCGGTCCCCCGCTCGAGCGTATTGTAGGCGCGCGCGAGCCGGGTGATCGAATCGAGGATGATCACCGAGTCGCGGCCCAGCTCCACCTGGCGCCGGGCCCGTTCCAGGGTCAGCTCGGCGACCTCGGCGTGACGCTCGGCGGGCTGGTCGAAGCTCGACGCCACCACCTCGCCCGCGCCGGCCATTTCCATTTCCGTCACTTCCTCGGGCCGCTCATCCACCAGCAGGATGAAGAGCTGCGCCGCCGGATGGTTGCGCGCCACCCCCTCCGCCACCGCCTGCAGGACCGTGGTCTTGCCCGCCTTGGCCGGGGCCACGATCAGCGCCCGCTGGCCCTTGCCGAAGGGACAGAGCAGGTCGATCAGGCGCGTGATCTCGTGCGAGGTTCGCCGGGTGCCGGGCGGCACCTCGAGCGTCAGCATCTCCTTGGGGTGGCTGGCGGGCAGCTTCGTGAACTCCGGGCGCCGGGCGACCGCCTCGGGGGCCAGGTCGTTGATGCTGCTGACGCGCTGGAGGCTTGGCCCGCGGCCCTTGCCGCCACGCCCACCCTCACCGGCGATCGCGTCGCCGGTGCGGAGGCCGTACTGCTTGACGAGTTGGGGGGGGACGAAGAGATCGCCGTCGGCAGGAGCGTATCCGGATTCACGCCGTCGGATGAAGGCGGTCCCGCGGTCGGTCAGTTCAAGGATGCCCAGAAAGGAATCGGTCACGACACCCCGTTGTTCCAGGAATCCCACGTCAGGTGGCAACGGGTCACGAAGTACTCCGGGGGATGGCCGGTGCGCTCGAGCAGGTCGTGCAGCATCTCGTGGCGGACGACCATCTCGTTGGCCTGGTAATCACCGGCGATCGTGATGCGGGAGATGTTGCCGACCCGTTCCCAGAGGCCGACCTTTTCGCCGATGCTGGTCTCGAAGGTAGCGACTCCGGGCACGACATACCACTCGATGTCGCGGAGCGAGCCCTGGAGCTCGGCGCACGACTCGGTGCGCTCGTACCACTGGGCGTATTCGGCGGGGGGAGTCATCAGCACCGCGCCGGCGGGCGGGCCGCTGGGTTCGAGGCCGGTGCACGAGGCCGCGCCCAGCCACAGGGCCAGGACGGGCAGCAGGCGACGGGAAACGGACGCTGGGCGCATGGTCACTCCACAACGCCCGATAAGCACAAAGCCGATGGACCGCATCCCCGGCGGGGACGGAAATCCCTGGGCTCCGCTCCTCATGCCTGCCTTCGGCACCGAGCTATCTCCGGCTGTCGCCAGCCAGAGACCTCAAGTTTTGCGGCCCCGGATCGCTCCGGGTGTGCTCTTATCGGGCGGGTCGTTGGTATGTGTTGCAGGGGGGTAGAACGCAAGCCCCGGGCCGGGTTGGCCCGGGGGGTCTGGAGCCGGCCTAAGTCGGGTCTGGGGCCGCGCTTAGGCCACGGTACCAATCCGGAACTTGTTGTCCTGACTCAGGTTAGCTACCTTCGTGGCGCTGGCTGGATCTGCCCTGCAACCCGTTGCGGCCTCCTGGCGAGGGATACCTGCTGATGATGCGCACCTTCCTACTGTGGCTGTCGGAGCAACAGGGTGTGTTCAACTTCCTGCG
>DAOMFQ010000293.1:0-2862 GCA_035429905.1 Gemmatimonadales bacterium | reverse complement strand
CCGATCTCGAAGTCGGTGTAAGCGGCGTACGCGCCGAACACCTCGACCTGGCGGAGGAAGAGCTTCTTCTCGTCGGCGGTAAGCTGGTCCCAGGGCTTCAGCATCTCCTTCGGCCACGGCGTGAGCTTCGTGTCCTTCGGGATCACGCCCAGCCGCTTCTGGTTCTCGAAGATGCGTTCGCGCACCTTCTCGTAGCCGTCGTCGAACAGGTGCATCGCCGAGATCTTGTCCACCCACTCCTTCGTCGGATGGTGCGGCGCGTGCGTGGCGCCCGGCGCGTACTTGATGAAGATCGGCTTGGACGGGTCGATCTGGTGCATTCGGTAGATGTAGTCAATGGCATCGTCCGCCATTGCAGTGATCAGGTTCCAGGTGCCTTCCTGGCCCCGGTACGGATAGATCTGCGTGGTGTTCCGGAAGAGGTTCGGCTGCCACTGGTTGGCGTCGCCGCCGATGAAGCCGTAGAAGTACTGGAAGCCCATCCCGGTGGGCCACTGGTCGAACGGCCCCACCTGCGACGCCTGGAATGCCGGCACGTTGTGGTCCTTCCCGAACCAGGCGGTGTTGTACCCGTTATCCGTCAGGATCCGCCCGATGGTGGCCTCGGTCTCGGGGATGATGCTGTTGTAGCCGGGATAGCCGGTGGACTGCTCGGAGATGACCCCGAAGCCGACGGAATGGTGATTGCGACCGGTGATGAGTGCGGCGCGGGTCGGGGAACAGAGCGCCGTCGAGAACATCCGCGTGTACCGCAGCCCCTGCTTCGCGATGGCGTCCATCGTCGGAGTCGGGATCACGCCGCCGAAGGTGCTCGGCACCCCGAAGCCGGCGTCATCGGTGATGATCAGCAGGACGTTGGGCGCGCCCGCGGCCGGCACGATGCGCGGCGCCCACCAGGGCGTGGACTGCAGCGCGCCGTCCTTGATGACGCCGCCGAACGGGGGCTGTGGCGCCGGCAGCTGCTTGCCGTCGATGGTCGTCGTGGCGCTGGGCGAGCCGGGCGTCCCGGTGACCTGCTGGGCGGCGAGGGGGGTGGGCGTGAGCGGTCCGATGGCGGCCAGCAGGACGGCCACCAGGCCGAACGCGGACAGGGGGTGTGGCGTTCGCATGTCGATTCCTCAGGGAGGGGTGGGTTCGAGTTTCGGCATTCGGCCTGCCTGCGCAACGATTCCAGGAACCGCCGGGCCTCTCATGGGGCGCAAGCCGAGCCGCCGGGTCCGTGACGGGACCCGGATATCGATACACCATACATGCTGCTTGTGAATTTGTTGTGAAAGCTGGATGTCAGTGCGGTGAGGGGGCCTCGACCAGGTCCAGTGCCACAACCTGCCGGGCGGACCGGGACGGGTGGGCGTCGCCCGGGACCCAGAGCCGCCAGGGGCCGTACTTCGGGTCGAGCGCCTGCCCGTCCTCCGCCTGGACCAGCATCACGCGGGTGTCGCCCAGTCCCGGCGCCAGCTCTCCCAGGCTGAACACCACCCGGTATCCGTCGCTGGCGAAGATCTCGAGCGACGAGACCCATCCCCCGGGCGCCGGCCAGGCGGAGCACCGCCAGCAGCTCCGGCCCGACGAAGGTGACCTCGGGCCCGTCGTGAAACCGGGCCCTGGAGGTGTCCTGCGGAAGGGCTGCGATGTCGGCGGCGGAGAGGGCCGCCTCGCCGCCGGGGAAGGTCACCCGGAGTGTCGGTGCCTCCTGCGCGGCGAGCCTGCCGCCGGCGACCAGGAGCGCCGCAGCGAGAAGCGGAAGGCGCGCGGCGGTCATGCTGCCGCGTGGAGCATCCGGCCCCCAATGCCCGGATGCCTCCGGAGGAGCCAGCTGCCCGCGACGACCACCGCCGCGGCGTTGGCCACCACGATTGACCACCAGGGCAGCAGCGCCCGCATCGGTGCCGTGAGCCACCCGACCGCCACGACCGTCACGAAGAATCCCGCCACGATCACGAAGAGCATGGCGCGGGCCTGCCCGGGGTGGTCCTCCGCCCGGGCGATGAGGGAGGAGACGATGACGCCGATGGCGAGCGACATCACGAGGTGGAAGGCGTTGTACCAGAAGATGGCGGCCGCGTCGAGGTGGGGCGGGAAGAGCAGGACCGACGGGTCGCGGAGGCCGCGGAAGAGCGCCTTGCCGAGCAGGTCCACCGTGAAGAGCGTGCCGCGGGCGGCCAGGACATCGAAGGCGGCGTAGAACAGGGCGACAGCGGCGTAGGCGATGAGCCCGATCACGAGCCCGTCGCGCACGGCGTGGCGTTCAGCAGGCATGGCGTGTTCCCTCCCGGCAGGCGGGGAATGGGGTGAGGATCAGGCGAGCCGCGCGTCGAGCCGCATCGGCACCGCGGCCAGTGCGCGCGAGACGATGCAGCCCGTCTTGGTGTCCTCGGCGAACTTCGCGAAGCTGGCGGCGTCGAGGCCGGCCACCCTGCCGGTGGTGGCCAGGTCGATGCCGCTGATCGAGAAGCCCTTCTCGCCCTTGGTCAGGTGCACGGTGGCGGTGGTCTCGACGGACGTGACCTGGTGCCCGGCCGTGGCGAGGGCGTGGGCCAGCGCCATCGAGAAGCAGGCGGCATGCGCCGCGCCGAGGAGTTCCTCGGGGTTGGTGCCGCCGCCGCCCTCGAACCGGCTGGTGAAGGAGTAGGGCTTCTCGAGCGCTCCGCTGCCCGCGCGCACCGTGCCGGTGCCGCCCTTGAGGTCGCCGTTCCAGCGGGCCGATGCCGTGCGATCCATGTCGTGTTCTCCGAACGGGGTCGGTGGGGCTTGAGGCCCCACGGTGGTTACACCGGAAGAAAATAGATGGATGCCGCCAGGATGAGGTACACCGTCGCCAGCTGGATTCCCTTGAACCAGGTGGCCCGGCCGTCCGACGCG
>DAOMFQ010000292.1:1295-2925 GCA_035429905.1 Gemmatimonadales bacterium | reverse complement strand
GGCGGCGTCGGTCCACAGGAAGGCCTCGGCGTTGCAGCCATTCCACACCAGCCCGACGGCGGTGTGCCCGGCGGAATCGATGTCCCAGCCGCCGCTCTGGTCCTCGTAGATGTCGTTCGAGAGGCAGCCGGTCGGGTAGATGTTCCCGAGGTCGAGCCAGCCGGTGGCCTGCTGCCAGAGACCGGCCTGTTCCGGCTTCCCGTGGATGGCGCTGACCCGGAGGTCGTTCGAGATGCCGGTGGCAAAGTCGAACATCGCGTCACCCGCCGCGGCCTTCAGCGAGTTGGCGCCGGTCGCCACATTATAGAAGTAGAAGTCGGCGGTGGCGGAGGCGACGTCGGTCAGGAGTACGGTGCTGCCGTCCGCGGAGATGTCCTCGCCGCGCATCGACGGCCCCAGGATGAACGCTCCGTAGTAGGCGGTGACAGACGCCGAGCCATAGAAGGTGATCTCCGCGGTCTGGCTCGCGGGGATCGGCACGTAGTCGGCGCTGTTCACGGTCTTGGACGCGGGCGCGATGGTGTACGTGCCGGCGCCCAGGTCGGTCAGGGTCACCGGCGACGCGCCGACCGCCTGCGTCGAGGAGTACCCGTGCGGGCCCGTGATGACGAAATCGGCCTTGGCGCCCCCCGGGAGGCCGACGGCGGTCAGGGTGAGGGTTCGGGGCGCGGCGCCGGTCGGCTCGGTCGAGTCGGAACAGGCGGCAAGTCCGCCGGCCACGAGGCCGACGAGCAGCATCATGCGGGTCGAGCGGTAAATCGGGTTCACGAGCACTCCGGAGTCATGGTGTAGGTCGTGGCCACGCCACGCCGCCCCCGCATGTGCATGCGAGACGGGAAGGGTTGGAATTCCGAGTCAGGGGGGGACTCTGGCACGCGAACCAGCTGCTGGGGCTGCCCGGCGATGCGGGCACAAGGATAGGCGGGGGTACGCCGGGAGTCAACGCGCCCCAGGGGTGCCGACCGGGCCGCTCCGGGAGTACCTTCGAAGGGCATCCGCCGGAGTCCCTGGCGGCCGAAAACATCCCATCCGAGGTCCGCTCATGTCCGCAGCCGTTTCCGCAGCGCGCCTTCGCTCGCTCGCCGTCGCCGGGCTGGTGACCGCCGCCGCCTGCTCGCCGCCCGTCATCACCTCCGACCGCAATCCCGACGTGCCGATCCCCGCCGGGGCCACCGTGGCCTTCCACGGCCAGACCTCGGAAGGCACGACGCAGGTCGACCCGTCGGTGTCGAACGACATCATCCACGCCCGCATCCAGCAGGCGATCCTGGCCCAGCTCACGCAGAAGGGCTACACGGTCGTGGACAGCAGCAAGCCCTCGACCTTCAACGTGCGCTACTACGTGGGCATGAAGCAGAGCACCGGATACGTGACCACCACCACCGGCGTCGGCTACGCCGGTCCGTACTACGGCGGCTACGGCGGGTACGGGTACGGCTACGGCTGGGGCGGCTACGGCGGCATGGCGACCTCCACCACGACGCCCTACACCACCACCAACGTCTCGTTCGTGGTGGAGCTGGTGGATGCGGCAACGACCAAGACCGCCTGGCGCGGCATCTACCAGGGCGAGGCCTCGAGCACGCCGCCCAGCGACTCGCGGCTCAATTCGCTGGCGAAGTCGATCTTC
>DAOMFQ010000292.1:0-1195 GCA_035429905.1 Gemmatimonadales bacterium | reverse complement strand
TGCAGTTCTTCCTCCGCCGTCACGTCGGAACGCAACGACGCCGTGCCGATTCCTGCCGGGGCCACGGTCCAGTTCCGGGGCGCCGAGATCGACGCCAGCCCGAAGGTCGACCCGACGGTGCCAAATGACAGCGTCCACTACCGGATCCAGCAGGCCATCATCACGCAGCTCCGGCAGAAGGGGTACACCCTGGTGGACACCACCAGGCCGGCCACCTTCACCGTGCGATACTACCTCGAGGTGAAGACCAGCTCGGTCGGGTACGCTGCCACCGCCGGGGGCGTGAGCGGCCCGAAGGTGGGCGGCTACAAGGGGTATGGCTACGGCTACGGCCAGGAGGGACTCGCGGACCTCGCCGCGGCGACGCCGGACTCCGCGGAGAACGTGTCGTTCGAGGTGGCGCTGGTGGACGAGCGGATGGGGCGGACGGCGTGGCGCGGGCTGTTCCACGGCAAGCCGAAGAGCCACGCCCCCAGCGAGAAGCGCATCAACGAGGTGATGGCGCAGGTGTTCACGACGCTGCCGCGAGTGCCCTGATTGGCCCTCAGCTCAACCATCTACAATTTCGATATCGAGCTGTCCGACGTGGATCGCGGGGTGTACACCCCCCTCGCGCTCCGCGTCGCGTGCCATCCGTCGGAGACCGCCGAATACCTGTGGACCCGGGTGCTGGCCTATTGCCTCGAGTTCGCCGAGGGGATCACCTTCGGGAGGGGCCTGTCTGAGCCGGACGAGCCGGCGCTCACGGTGCGGGACCTGACGGGGGCGCTCGGAGTCTGGGTCGAAGTGGGGGCCCCCGACGCCCGGCGGCTGCACAAGGCGAGTCGGGCAGCGCCACGGGTGGCCATCTACACCCACAAGGACCCGGCGCAGGTGCTGCGCCAGCTGGACGGGGAGCGAATCCACCGCGCCGCGTCCATCGAGCTCTACAGCATCGACCGGAGCCTGCTGGACGCGCTGGCCGCCCGGCTCGAGCGCCGGATGGCGTTCGGGTTGTCGGTCTCCCACGCGCACCTGTACGTCACGCTCGACGGGGAGACACTGGCGGGGGCGGTGGAGCGCCACCCGCTCGTATCTTCCTGATTCAGGAGCCTGCTCCGCCCAACCCGGATCCCACGGATTGCGAGTCAGCATGCCCCACAACCTTCGCCTTCCTGCCCTGCCCTCCCTCTGCCTCCCGCTGCTGGTGCCCTCG
>DAOMFQ010000291.1:0-2930 GCA_035429905.1 Gemmatimonadales bacterium | reverse complement strand
CGGCGCTCCACCTCCACCACGCCCTTCACCCGGCGCACCGCCTTGAGCACCTTGGCCAGGTGCGCGATGTTGTCCACCTCCACGAATACCGTGCCGAACACCGTGCCGTCCTTCGTGTGGATGTCGGCCGACCGGATGTTGGTGCCGGTGGCGCTGATGGCCGACATGATGTCCGCGTACAGGCCCCGGCGGTCCTCGCCCGAGAGGCTCAGCCGCACGGAGAAGGCCTCCCCCTCGACCTCCTGCCAGTCGATGTCCACCCGCCGCCCCTCGCTGTTCAGCGTGAGCAGGTTGGGACAGTCGGCGCGGTGGATCGAAATGCCGCGCCCCTGCGTCACGTACCCGGTGACCGGATCACCGGGGACCGGCTGGCAGCACTGGGCGTAACGGACCATGAGGCCGTCGACCCCCTGGATCTTGATGCCTCTCCCGAGCCGGATCCGGTCCACGAGGCGGCCGAACACCGTCGGCTTGGGCTCCTGCAGTTCGTCGGGCGGCCGGTCGGGATAAAGCGCCCGGATCACCTGCCCGATGGCCACGTCGCCCCGCCCGATGGCGATTTCGAGCGCCGTGGCGCTGTGGAGGCCCAGCGCCTCCGCGGCGCGCTCGAGATGATCGGGCGGCGGCGGGTCGAGGCGTCGCCTCCGCATCTCGCGGGTGAGGATCTCCCGCCCCATCTGGAGGCTGACGGTCTCCTCCTCCTCGCGAATCCACTGCTTGATCTTGTGACGGGCGCGGGCGGTGTGGACGTGGTTCAGCCAGTCGCGGCTGGGCCGGGCATGGGGACTGGTGAGGATCTCGACGGTATCGCCGTTCTTCAGTTCCCGGTGCAGCGGCGCGATGCGGCCGTTGATCTTGGCGCCCTGGCACTTGAGCCCGACCTCGGTGTGCACGTGAAACGCGAAGTCGATCGGCGTGGCGCCCTTCGGCAGCCGCTTCACGTCGCCCCGGGGGGTGAACATGAAGATCTCGTCCTGGTACAGGTCGACCTTGAGGAACTCGAGGAACTCCTCGGGCGTGTGGGTGTCCTGCTGCAGCTCGATGAGCTGGCGGAACCACCCCAGCGCCTGGTCGAGCTCGTCGGCGCCCTTGCCCTCGTTCTTGTACACCCAGTGCGCCGCGATCCCGTACTCGGCGGTGCGGTGCATTTCCCGGGTGCGGATCTGCACCTCGAAGAGCTCGCCGCCGGGCCCGAAGATGGTGGTGTGCAGCGACTGGTACGCGTTCGACTTGGGGCTGGCGATGTAGTCCTTGATCCGCTCCTGCAGCGGGGTCCAGTTGTGGTGGATGATGCCGAGGACGTGGTAGCACTCCGGCACGGAGTTGACGATGACCCGCACGGCCATGAGGTCGTAGATCTCGTCGAACGGCTTGCCGCGGCGCTTGATCTTCTGCTCGATGGACCAGAGGTGCTTCGGCCGCCCCGTCACCTCGGCCGCGATGCCGGCCCGCTTGAGCTCCTCCTCCAGCGGGCGCCGGAGCCGGTCGATCATCTGCTCCCGGGCCTGGCGCTCGGCCGCCACCTGCTCCGCCAGCAGGCGGTACTCCTCGGGCTCCAGGAACCGGAACGCGAGGTCCTCCAGCTCGGCCTTCATGCCGGCCATGCCGAATCGGTGCGCCAGCGGAGCGTAGATCTCCCGGGTCTCGGTGGCGATCCGGGCCCGCTTCTCGGGCTCGAGATGCTCGAGGGTCCGCATGTTGTGCAGGCGGTCGGCCAGCTTGATGATGATGACCCGCGCGTCCTTGGCGATCGAGAGCAGGAGCTTCCGGTAGTTCTCGACCTGCTCCTCGGCCGTGGAGCGAAAGGTGAGGTGGGAAATCTTGGTGAGCCCGTCCACGATGGCGCCGACCTCGGGCCCGAAGTCGCGCGCGATGTCCTCGACGCCGACGTCGGAGTCCTCCACCACGTCGTGCAGCAGCGCCGCCGCGATCGAGGTCGAGTCCGGCAACTGCTCCGTCAGGATCATCGCCACCGCGATGCTGTGCGAGACGAATTCCTCGCCCGAGGCCCGCTTCTGCCCCCGGTGCGCCGACGTGCTGACGCGCAGGGCCCGCTCGATCAGGTCCAGATCGAGCCGGTCCGCGTGCCGCGCGAGCATCGCGCGGAGGTCGGGCGCCAGGTCGAGCGTCGAAGCGGTCACAGGAGTCCCGCGGTGGCAAAACTGGTGAATCGGTCGCCGGCGATCACGACGTGATCGTACACCGGCACATCCAGGAGCCGCCCGGCGGCCACCAACTGCCGGGTCACCACCTGGTCCTCGGCGGAGGGGGTCGGGTCCCCGCTCGGGTGGTTGTGGACGACGATGATCCCCGCGGCCGCCTCGGCGATGGCCGGGCGAAAGACCTCACGCGGGTGCACCAGCGAGCTGTTCAGCAACCCACGGGTCACCAGGATGTCCCGGAGCACGCGGCTCTGGCTGTCCAGGGCCAGCAGCCGAAACTCTTCCACCTCGAGGTCCCGGAGCCGGGGCGCCATGAGGCGGACCACGTCGGCGGGTTCCCCGATCCTGGGTCGGGAGGGCCGGGATTCCCCGGCGAGCCGGGCGGCCAGTTCGAACGCCGCGAGCAACCGGGCTCCCTTGGCGGTGCCCACCCCCGGGACGCGCAGCAATTCTGCGGGCGGCCGGGCTGCAAGGCGGCGCAATGACCCTCCCCCCGCCTCCAGCAGGCGGGCGGCCACGTCGGACACGCTGGTTCGGGCACTGCCCGTCCCTAGGAGGATGGCGAGGAGTTCCCCCGGCGTCAACGCGGAGGGGCCGAGGGCCCAGAGTCGCTCGCGCGGGAGGTCGGGAGTCGGGCGGGGCGGATCGGAGTCGGGCACGCCCCAAGATGGGGCGTGCCGCGTCGTGGCCGGGGGCCGAATTCACGCACCGCCCGGCAGGGGAACGGGCCTATTGGGCCGAGGCTACTTCCCGGCCCCGTGGCACTAC
>DAOMFQ010000290.1:0-2930 GCA_035429905.1 Gemmatimonadales bacterium | reverse complement strand
CGCCCAGCGATGTTAACCCTCCCGGCGCCGTAGCCAAGTGGTAAGGCAGAGGTCTGCAAAACCTCTATTCGCGAGTTCGATTCTCGCCGGCGCCTCTCGACGGCCCCCGCTCCTGTTCCCAGGCGGCGGGGGCCGTTCGTGCGTCACAAATATCCAACGCGGTCCGCCCCGTCCAAGACGCGGGGGCAGCGCCGGCGGATGTTGAGGTGAAGCTCGATCGTCCCTCACGCTCCGCCAGGGGAACCCCGTGCCGCGCCTCCGCGCCACGCGACGGGTCCTGCTGGGCGGCGCCGTCTTGGCGTTGTCCGCAGGTCCGCTCGCCGCCCAGTCGGTCCTCGAGCGCTCGCCGAACCTCTCCGGCGGGTGGATCGCGCCGCAGGGTGTCCTGCAGTTCGACTTCGTGCATCGTTTCGATGCGAGCCCTCCGCCCGAGCGGAAGGTCACCAGCTTCCCGTCGTTCGTGCTTGCCACCGGCCTGCCACACCGCACCATGCTCGGCTTCGTGTACAGCACCAACTCGACGCTCGTGACTCGGTACCCGAACGAATGGGAGTTCTTCGCCGCCGTCGCGCCGATGCTCCAGTCCGGCGGCCGTCCGCTCGACATCGGGGTCGAGGCGGGGTACAGCCTGGCCGCCGAAGGGTTCGTCGGCGAGCTCTCCCTGGCCCGGCGCGCCGGACCGGTCCGGCTCCTCGCCGTGGGCCGGCTCCTGGCCGATCCCGACGGCGAGGGGACCGACGGCGCCGTGGGCGGCGGTGCCGTCGTGCGGCTGGGGAAGTGGATTGCGCTCGCGGGCGACGTCACCAGTGTCATCGACCGGGCCCCCGCGGAGGAAGTCGCGTGGAGCGCCGGCCTCCAGCTCGGCCTTCCGCACACCCCCCACACCCTGTCGCTCCAGGCCAGCAACGCCATCGGCCTCAGCCTCGAGTCCGCCTCGCGCGGCACCGGCCAGACGCTCTACGGCTTCGAGTTCACCATCCCGATCACCTTCAAGCGCTACCTCGGCGGCAAGGCGGACACCGCCGGCGCCGGGGTGAGCGCCGTACCGGCCGGGTCGCCGGCCGTCATCCACATCAAGAACCTGGCGTACGGGAAGGGCTCGCTCACGATCAAGGCGGGGACCACCGTGGAGTGGGTCAACGACGACCCCCTGGCACACACCGTCGTCGCCGCCGACAGCACATTCGATTCGGGGTTGATCGAACCCGGTGCCACCTGGCGGCATCTCTTCTCGGTGCCGGGCACCTACGCCTACACCTGCCGGCCGCATCCGTTCATGAAGGGCACCATTACCGTGGTGGCCGGACCATGACGGGCGCCGCACAGAGTCGGCTGTGGGTATTCGGGCTGCTGCTCGCAGCGGCTGCGGCCTGCTTCTCGGAGCGGAGCGCCGGACCAGGCGAGACCGACCTGACCTGCGCGCGCGCGGTCCAGCCCCCGGGCCCCGACACCGCGTTCGTCGTCATCCAGGGATTCGCGTACGCCCCCACCGTGACCCAGGTGGCAGCCGGCACCCGCGTGGTCTGGATCAACTGCGAGCCGTCCGGCACGCCGGGCCACACCACGACGGCAGTGAGCGGCGCATGGGATTCACCAACGCTGACGTCCGGAGAGGTGTTCTCGGATGTGCCCGCTGCCGGCAGCCACGACTACTACTGCCGGGTCCATCCCTTCATGACGGGGCAGGTCGTGGTGCAGTGAGGACGGCGCGCCCGGGCGGAGTCAGGCCGGGGCGCGCATCGTCCGGCGGTACTGCAACGGCGAGGCGCCGAGGTGGCGGCGGAAGGCGTTGGTGAAGTGGCTCTGATCGTAGAACCCCGCCTGCTGCGCGATGGCGGCCAGCGGACGGTCGGTGGTGGAGAGCTGGTGCGCCGCGAACTCCAGGCGGAGGCGGCGCTGCATTTGACCCGGCGTGCAGCCGTAGGCCCGGCGGAATCCGCGCGCGAGGGTGGCCGGGTGCACGCCGACTTCGGCCGCGATCGCGGCGAGGGAGTGGCGCTGGGCGGGGACGTCGTGGAGCAGCGTCAGCACCCGGCGCGCCCACGGCGGCGGCGCCGCGGCGGAGGGATCGTGCGAACGGGACACGGAGGCCAGCAGCTCGAGCAGCAGCCCTTCCATCGCGAGGGTGGCCGCCTCGTCCTCCGCGCGGAATTCGGCGTAGAGCCGGCGGGCCAGGAGCGACTCCACGCCGCCCTCGGAATGATGGGCCCGTGAGAGGACCCGCCCGAAGGGCTCGAGTCCGGTGCGGCAGTCGGTGTCGATCTCGATGAGGAGCCCGTGGACGTCGCCCAGGTGGAAGCGGTTCCAGTGGCGCTCGCCGGCGGGCGTGATCTTGAAGGTCGAGGGCCGGCAGTCGATGACGCTGCCGTGCATGTATTCCGCGAAGGCGCCCTCGAGGACGAAGCAAAGCGTCGGACCGCCGTGGTCGTGCCAGGGGAGGGTGCTGCCGGCGGGGTGGGTCCCCTCCGTGAGCGTCATCCCCTCGATGCCGACGCGGCGGAGGGTGTGCGGTGCCGGTGTGCTGGGCTGGTGCAGGGCCACGGTGCCGTCCCGCAGGTTGGTGGAAGGTGTCGCTCGACCATGACTGGAGGTCGCATCATGACGAACATCGACAGACTGCATCGCGTGGGCGGCGGGATCGCTGCCTGCGTGGTGCTCATCGCCGCCTGCTCCAGCAGCGATGGCGGCAACGACCCGCCGCCACCGACGCTGGTCGTGGCGCGGGCGCCGGTGAGCGTCAACGCCCAGACCGGCACGGTCGGCCAGCCGCTCGCGAATCCCATCCGGGTCCTCGTGACCCGCGACGGCGCGCCCGAAGTTGGGGCCACCGTCACCTGGGCCGCCACCGGAACCGGCGCGGGCGTCGCGCCGCCGAGCGGCGTCACCGATGCGGCAGGGCTGGCCCAGGCCACGTGGACCCTGCCGCAGGC
>DAOMFQ010000289.1:595-2982 GCA_035429905.1 Gemmatimonadales bacterium | reverse complement strand
GGCGGAGCTGGTGCCGGGCATCATCCTGAGCGGCGGCCGGAGCGTCGCGGTGACCCAAGCCGACTACACCGACACCTACCGCGCCTTCCGCGCGCTCTACAACCTGGCCTCGGTGCCGTAGCGCTCCATCCTGCTTCAGTACTGGACCATCAATCCGAGTCGAGCCCCCATCGGCGGCTGGTAGCGCATCGTCTCCCCGTAGCGCGGGTTGAGCAGGGTCGGATCGCCAGCCGCATCGTTATCGAAATACCTGCGCTGTTCGAGCACCGTGGGCGTCTCCGGGTTCCCGATGTGGAGCAGGTCCAGCAGCAGGCGCGCCGTGGCATTCCCCGTCCGCAGCGGAATCAGGTAACCCACCCGAAGGTTCGCGTCCCAAAGCGCGGGCGTCCGCCCGGCGGTGCCCCGTTCCGACAGGAATCGCCAGTAGGGCAGTCCCTCGTAGGCGGCTCCGTACTCGCTCAGCGGCGTGCCGCTGGCGAGCAAGGCCGTTACGCCGACCTCCAAACGCTCCGTGGCATTCCAACCACCCGACAGCTTGAACACGTGCGTCCGGTCGTTGGGCAGCAGCCCCTGGGCGCTAACCAGCTGATCGGGAAAGTCGAACTGGGGCCCCGCATTGGGAGCGTTCAGGTAGAGCAGGTCGGAGACGAACCCGCCGGTGTAGTTGCCTGTGGTTCGGGAAAGCACGTAGGAAAGGCGGTAGCTGAGTGACCGGCCAGCCGAGCCGACCACCGACGCCTCCAGGGAGGCGTAGTCACGCGTGGCGCGCGGGAGGCCACTCAGGGCCCCTCTCCCCGGATTGCCGTAGGTCCAGCCGATCCCCTCCACATAGGCATCTTCGATTGCCCACCGCAGGGTGCGAAAGGTCCCGCGAAGGCCGATCCGGGTGTTCCCGGCCAGGCGCTCAAAGCCGAGGGTGATTTCGTCCAGGTACTGCCCGTAGATCTCGTCGTCCACGACGCCCTCCTGGACCGCCCCCTCGGGATAAACTCGGGTGAGGAGCGCGGGGAGCTGCTCGTAGTAGCGGCCCGCGCTCAGCGCGAGCGCCTGGGTGCCGAGTTCCCCCAGCTGCCAGACGGCGCCGAGCCGCGGCTGCCAGGCCGAGCCGATCGAGAGCCCATTGCCGAAGGCGCCGTCCCACCGCAACCCGAGGTTCAGGCGGAGCCGCTCGCTCGCCTGCCACCCTTCCTGGAGGAAGACGGTAGGGACCTGTGTCGTCGTGTTCCCCACCGCGACATAGGCGAAGGGCGCCTGACCCGAGAGATACTGGAGATCCACCGAGTCCTTGCTCTGTTCGGCGTTCCGCTCCCAGCCGAGACTGGCCACGAACTCAGAGGCGCCGTGCGGCACGCCGACGGCCAGCGAGGCCGCGGTCCGCGAGGTCTGCGAGTGCAGGAGGCCCCCGAACCCGCCGGTCCACGGGCCGATCGGGAGGATCGACGTGAGTGACTCGGCAAGGGAGTCCGCGGGGTCCACGTCGTTCCGCTGGTTGTAGCGCGACAGCCACCCGCGCAGCCAGGTGCCGCTCCTCCAACGGTGGACGGCGCCCAGCGCCAGGCTGCCGGCAGAGCTGGTTGCCACCCCCGAGACGGTCGCCGGACTCTCGACCACCGTGGGCTGCCCGACGAAGGTGGCGAAGGGGCTGTTGCCGACGACCTCGCCGGAGCCGTAGTCCGCGAGGAGCGTGAGGGTCACGTCGGTGGCATTCCCGGCCCGCCAGCCGAGCTTCGCGGCCGCGAGGTGGCGGGTCTGGTCGCCGGGAAGGGGGTAGAGCCCGGGCGGGGTGACCGTCTGGGAGGTGAAGGTCGGGTTGTAGGCGGCGAAGAGCCGCACCTTGTCGCCCAGGAGGGGGCCTCCGAGGCTGAACCCGAGGTCCCACCGGGTCCGCGCGTCCAGCGCGAAGCCGAGGGCGCCGGTGCGGGGCTCAGCGCCGAGGCTCCCGGACTCGACGAATGCGAATGCGTCGCCCGCCCAGCGATCCCCGCCCGATTTCGTCACCACGTTGATGCCGCCGCCCAGCGCCCGCCCGAAGTCGGCCTCGCCGGCGCCGGTCGTCACCTGCACCTCCCGGACGAAGTTCCACGGCAGGTCGATGCCGGTGGTCCCGAGCGACACTCCGGTCACGTTCACCCCGTCCACGTACCAGGCGTTCTCCGCGCCGGTGGCCCCGCCCACGTTCACGGCGTCCCCGTAGTAGCTCGCGTTCGCCTGGGGAAGAAGTTCCACCAGGCTCCGGTAGCTCTGGTCCACCGGCAGCGCAGAAAACTCGTCCGGGCTCATGTTGACGGTGACGGCTGCCGTCGTGACGTCGAGGAGGGAGCGCCCCGATACCACGAGTTCCGGCAGTTCGGTGGTGGTTTGTGGGATGAGGGCCATCGGGGCGAGCG
>DAOMFQ010000289.1:0-579 GCA_035429905.1 Gemmatimonadales bacterium | reverse complement strand
CGACACCACCCGGCCAAGTTCCACCGCGACGCTCTCGGCCGCGACCGGCCGAAAGCCTACCGCACGAATGCGCAGGGTGTACCGGCCGGGGACGAGTTCGAGGAGCCGGAAGCGGCCGCTCTCGTCGGTGGTGGCCACCCGGGATCCCGGCATCGAGGGAGAGGTGGCCCGCACCTCGGCTCCGGCCACCGGCCCGCCCCCTGCCACCTGGACTCGTCCGGCCAGCCCACCGGTGGTCCCCTGAGCCGAGAGCTCCGCCCCCAGACTCGAAGCGAGCACCAGAAGGACCGTCGACGTGCCCAGCTGCCTAGGCCCGGAGGCGCGCGACCAGTTCGGCGAACACAGGGTCTGGGGCAATCCCGATCTCCTCCTGCAGAACTTGCTCGTGGAGCGCCGCGTGCCGCAGCGCCCCCGCACGGTCCCCCGAACGGGCAAGCGCCGAGACGAGCCCGAGCGCGACCCGGGTATTGTGCGGGTCGTGCGCGGCGAGCCGGCCCCGCCAGGGGAGGCCGCCCGACAGGTCGCCCGCGCGGTCGGCCCGGCGGGCGCGCCCCTCGGGCGCGGTCATGTAGCGAGCGG
>DAOMFQ010000288.1:0-2997 GCA_035429905.1 Gemmatimonadales bacterium | reverse complement strand
CCCGCGACCCCTGCAACCCCATTGCAGTGCGCTACCAGACTGCGCTACGTCCCGTTGAACGAGGCCCAAAACTAGCCTCTCCTCCCGCCTTGGGGAAGGGGCCGCACGCCGATAACTTGCACTGTCTTCCGCCACCACCTGGAGCCGCCATGAATCGCCGCACCTTCGTGCACCGGACCGCCGGCGGCGTCGCCGCCTTCGGGGCACTCCGCGCTCTCGCCGCCTGCCGGCCCGACGCGCCCTCCCCGGCGCAGGATGCCGGATTCATCGCCATCCGGGAGCGGTACTTCCTCCGGACGCTGGAGCTCAACCCCGTCACCTCCACCTACCTGGGCGGCGACGGCTACGCGCCAGAGCTGGCTGCCGCGAACGGCAAGCTGCGCGACTTCGGCCCCGCCGCATTGCAGGACGAGGTCGCGTTCCTCCAGGCGATCCTGAAGGAGCTTGACGCAATCCCGCCCGGCTCCCTCACCGCGCAGGCCCGCATCGACCGCGCCGTGGTGCAGGCGCAGGCGGGGTACATGGTGCACCAGCTCGCCGAGCGGCGCTACCAGGAACGGTGCGTGGACACCTATGTGGCGGAGCCGTTCCGGGGCATCGACTGGCAAATCCAGGGCATGACCGACGCCGGCAACGGCCTGCTTGGCACCGAGGCCGAATGGGCGCTGGTCGTGGCGCGCGTCGGCGCCGTGCCGGCGTACGTGGAGACCGCGAAGGCGAACCTGGCCGCCGGCAAGGCCGCCGGCAACCTTCCCGACCGGCGGCTCGTGGCACGGGACGGCCTGGATGGCTCGCGCGCCAACGTCGACTACTTCACCACGACACTGCCGGCGCTGGCGGTGCAGTACATCGGCGACCGTCCGTTCGCCAAGGCAACCGTGTCGCAGCTCACGAGCGCGGGCGCCGCGGCCGGCGCCGCGTATGCGTCGATGGCGGCATTCCTCCCTGCCACCTATGACCTGAACGAGACGGTCGATCGGTACGCGGCCGGAGAGGTCGAGTACGCCTGGCGGGTCAACAACTGCCTGAAGGATGCACGGACGCCGGCCGAGCTCTACGCCTACGGCGCCGCGCAGGTGTCGGAGTACGAGGCCAAGATCTTCCGGGTAGCGGAAGAGGTGTCGACGCAGGCCAGCCTCGGGCTCCCCTTCGGCACCGACGCCGACCGGCGCCGCAGCGTGCGCGCGGTCATGGACCACCTGGCCAAGGACTCCCCGAAGGACGACACCGAACTCTTCGCCTGGTACCGGGAGGCAGGGACCCGCGCGGTGGCGTACGGTCGCCAGCAGCAGATGTTCGACATTCCCGCCGACTACCAGCTCGTGGTGACCGAGACTCCCCCGGTGCTCCGCAGCAGCACGGACGCCTCCTATTACCCTGCCCCGCCGTTCAAGACCACGGGCGTCGGCCGGTTCTACCTGACGCCCACCGGAAACGATCCGGGCGCGCTCAAGCTGAACAACCGGAGCTCGGTGGCCACGACGGCCATCCACGAAGGCTTCCCCGGGCACGATTGGGACTACAAGTACATGACGCAGCACGCCGCGGAGATTTCCGACATCCGGTGGCTGACGCCGGGCGCCGTGGAGGACTCGTTCTCCATGTGGGAGGACTCGATGTCGTCGGAGGGGTGGGCGCTGTACTCGGAGGAGCTGATGGCCGAGGCGTCCGCGGGGCGGCCGTACGGATTCTACGAACCGGGCGAGTACCTCTACATGCTGCAGGCGCAGCTGATGCGGGCGGTACGCGTCCGGGTGGACGTCGGCATCCACACCGGGCGAATGACCTTCGACGAGGCGGTGGATTATTTCGCGGCGCACGTCGATTTCTTCCCCGATGCCCGCACGGCGCAGGCGAGCGACCCGGTGGCGAAGGCGGCGTTCGACACTGCCAATCGCGCCATCTATCGCTATTCCAAGTGGCCGACGCAGTGCATCACCTACAACCTCGGCAAGCACAACATCCAGGACCTGCGCGCCGCCACCGAGCAGCAGCAGGGAACGGCCTTCAGCCTGAAGGCCTTCCACGAGCGGTTCATGGGGATGGGAACGATCCCGACCGGCTACTTCCGCGAGGACTTCCTCAAGGGGTAGCGGGCGCCGGGAACCGGCGCCAGAGGAGCCAGGCCGTGGCGATGCCGATGACGGCCGCCAGGGTCACGTCGCTCACGAAATGCGCGTGGGCCGCCACCCGGCTGAAGGCGCAACCGGCCGCAAGCGCGTAACAGACCGGGCGGGCCCGCGGAAAGAGCAGCCCGAGCATTGCCAGCGCACCGAAGGCCACGATCACGTGGCTGCTGGGCAGCCCGAGGCCGGCGGTCGAGAGCGGGCGATCCGCCCAGTCGCGAAAGACGTACTCGCCCACCGATGGCCCCGGCCGTTGCCGCCGAATCAAGATCTTCAGCAACTCCCCCAACGCACCACTCAGCGCGGCGGACACCATCACCAGCGTACCGCGCCGCAGCGCGGCCCACACGCCCCCCGCCGTCCGCAGCGGCCAGTCCACCAGCACCAGCGCACCCCCCACGATCATCCACGTGGGCAGGAACCCCTGGATCCGGAGCAGCCGCCCGAGGTCGGTATTGGCGAGTTTGGGGAGCGCCAGGTGCGCGGCCGCCCACCAGTCCACCAGGTGAGCGAGCAGCACCGCGAGCGCTGAGTAGAGGAGGAATCGCTGGACGACGCGTGAGGAGGCCATGGGCCCGAAAGGTAACGCCGTCGCCGCGGGCGGCACCTCAATAGACGAACGCCGCCCGGCGGGGGCGGCGCTGGCGACGAGAGCCACTGATCGGATTCGAACCGATGACCCCCGCATTACGAATGCGGTGCTCTACCGACTGAGCTACAGTGGCCAGACCTGATAGAAAAGGGCGCACACTCGTGCGCCCCGGTCCGGATGCCCTGGCGCGGATTCGAACCGCGACGCCTTTCGGCACTACCCCCTCAAGATAGCGTGTCTACCAGTTTCACCACCAGGGCGGGCGGCGGGGATAATACC
>DAOMFQ010000287.1:0-3021 GCA_035429905.1 Gemmatimonadales bacterium | reverse complement strand
ATCTACTGGTTCACCGGCGCCTCGATGCAGGCGGTCACCACCGGCGCCTACCGCGCCGTGGAGTTCATCAAGGCCAACATCAAGCTGGAAGGCGTCACCAAGGCCTCGGTCGAGGACAGCCGCAAGGTGGTGGAGATCTGCACCCAGTACGCCCAGAAGGGCATGCTGAACATCTTCCTCGCCGTCTTCTTCTCGACGCTGGCGTTCGCCTTCGCCGAGCCGTTCTTCTTCATCGGCTACCTGATTTCCATCGCGCTCTTCGGGCTCTACCAGGCCATCTTCATGGCCAACGCCGGCGGCGCGTGGGACAACGCGAAGAAGATCGTGGAGACCGAGCTCAAGGCGAAGGGCACGCCGCTGCATGACGCCTCGGTGGTCGGCGACACCGTCGGCGACCCCTTCAAGGACACCTCGTCGGTGGCCATGAACCCGGTCATCAAGTTCACGACGCTCTTCGGCCTGCTGGCGGTCGAGCTCGGCGTGTACCTGACGGCCGAGCAGGGCAGCACCCTGCCGCACCTCCTGGCCGTCGCGTTCTTCCTGACCAGCGTGGTGTTCGTGTACCGGTCGTTCTACGGCATGCGGATCGAGTCGAAGTAGAGGGCTCGGCATGCCTCCGACCGCCGTGCCGTCTGCTGCCCCGGCCGCGCCGCCCCACGGGCTCGGCCGGGAGCAGCTGCACGAGATGTACTACTACATGCGGCTGACCCGCTCCCTCGAGGAGCGGCTGACCAACCTGTACCGCCAGACCAAGGTCATCGGCGGCCTGTTCCGGTCGCTGGGGCAGGAGGCCGACAGCGTGGGGAGCGCCTACGCGCTCGACCGGACGAAGGGCGACTTCCTGTCGCCCCTCATCCGCAACATGGGCTCGATGCTGGTGCAGGGCGCCACCCCGCTCGAAATCCTGCGGCAGTACATGGCCAAGGCCGAGAGCCCGACCGCCGGCCGGGAACTCAACATCCATTACGGCGACCTCGAGCGCGGCTTCATCGGACAGATTTCGCACCTGGGCGACATGGTGCCGGTCATGGCCGGGGTGGCGCTCTCGTTCAAGATGCGGAAACAGCCCCGGGTGGCCATGGTGTACGTGGGCGACGGGGCGATGAGCACCGGGACCTTCCACGAGGGGATCAACTTCGCGGCGGTGCAGCGGCTCCCGATGGTCATCGTCTGCGAGAACAACGGGTACGCCTTCAGCACGCCGATGCACAAGCAGACGGCGGTCACGCAGCTGGTGGACAAGGCGGCGGCGTACGGCATTCCCGGCGTCCGCGCCGACGGCAACGACGTGCTCGCGGTGTACGGCGCCACGAAGCCGGCGGTCGAGCGGGCGCGGGCCGGCGGCGGCTGTACGCTGATCGAGCTGGTCACCTACCGGCGGAAGGGCCACGCCGAGCACGACAACCAGTCCTACGTGCCGAAGGAAGAGCTGGCCGCGTGGGAGGCGAAGGACCCGATCGACCGCTGCGTCCGCGAGTTCACGGCGGCGGGGTGGGCCACGCCCGCCGAGCTGGCGGCCATCGACGCGAGGGTCGCCGCGCTGCTGGACCA
The DNA here is from genome assembly GCA_035429905.1 of Gemmatimonadales bacterium. Lineage (GTDB taxonomy): Bacteria > Gemmatimonadota > Gemmatimonadetes > Gemmatimonadales > GWC2-71-9 > SPDF01. The sequence goes on along the minus strand of DAOMFQ010000287.1, from coordinate 1,470 downwards.
GGCGGTGGGGCAGTGCGAGAATGAACCGATGCCCGAGGCGCTGACGGCGCTCGACGGCGTGCTGGCCCATCCGGCCCGCGCCGAGCTCGAATGGTACCGGAGGATCGATGGCTGAGGTGACCTACCTCGAGGCGATCCGCCAGGGGTTGCAGGAAGAGATGCGCCGCGACGAGAGCGTCTTCATCCTCGGCGAGGATGTCGGCGCGTACGGCGGTGCGTTCAAGGTGACCGAGGGCTTCCTCGCGGAGTTCGGCGAGCAGCGGGTCATCGACACGCCGATCGCCGAGGCGGCCATCGTCGGCGCCGCCGCCGGCGCGGCGCACATGGGGCTCCGCCCCGTGGCCGAGATGCAGTTCATCGACTTCATCTCCTGCGCCTACGACATGCTCACCAACTACGTGGCGACGGCGCGGTACCGGGCCGGGCTCCCCACGCCGATGGTGGTGCGCGGCCCCTCCGGCGGCTACGTGCGCGGCGGGCCGTTCCATTCGCAGAACCCCGAGGCGGCGTTCCTGCACACTCCAGGGCTCAAGATCGTCTGCCCCGCCACCGCGCGGGACGCCAAGGGGCTCATCAAGAGCGCCATCCGCGACGACGACCCGGTGCTCTACTTCGAGCACAAGTACCTCTATCGCCGGATCAAGGAGGACCTGCCCGAGGGCGAGGAAATCCTCACCCCGATCGGCAAGGCCCGGGTGGCGCACGAGGGCAGCGACCTGACCATCATCACCTGGTCCGCGATGGTCCATAAGGCGCTGGAGGCGGCGGAGCGGATGGCCAAGGAGGACGGGCTCACGGTGGAGGTGCTCGACCTCCGCACCCTGCTCCCGATGGACGACGAGGCCATCTTCGCCTCGGTCCGCAAGACGAACCGCGTGCTGATCGCGCACGAGGACACCCGCACCGGCGGCGTGGCCGGCGAGATCACCGCGCGCATCAACGACCAGGCGTTCGAGTGGCTGGACGCCCCGGTCAAGCGCGTGACGGCGCACGACGTGCCGCTGCCCTACGCGCCCACGCTGGAAGATTTCGTGCTGCCGCAGACGGACGACCTGGTGCTCGCCGCCCGCTGGCTGGCCGCCTACTAGGACTTCGGAGAGGTTCGCATGGCCAAGATCGACGTGATCATGCCCCAGATGGGCGAGTCCATCGCCGAGGGCACGCTGTCGCGGTGGATGAAGAAGGTGGGCGACGCGGTCAAGCGCGACGAGCCGATCTTCGAGATCTCCACCGACAAGGTGGACGCCGAGATCCCGGCGCCGCAGGCGGGCGTGCTGGTGGAGATCCTGGTGCAGGAAGGCCAGACGGTCGCCATCCAGACTGTCGTGGCGCGTCTCGAAACCGACGCCGGCGCGGCCGCGGCGGCGCCACCACCGGCCCCGGCGGCTCCGGCTCCCGCCGCGGCTCCAGCTCCTACTGCGGCCGCACCGAAGCCCGCTCCGGCGGCAGTGACTGCGCCGCTCGCGGCTT
>DAOMFQ010000286.1:0-3027 GCA_035429905.1 Gemmatimonadales bacterium | reverse complement strand
GCGTCTTCACCCTGGTGCCCTACTCCTACTGGCGCCGCACCCACGCCATCCACCACGCCACCAGCGGGAACCTCGACCACCGCAGCTTCGGCGACATCGACACCCTCACCGTGCGCGAGTACCTGAGCCGCCCCCGCGCCAAGCGGGTGATGTACCGCCTCTACCGCCACCCGGCGGTGTTGCTGATGGTGGGCCCGATCTGGCAGTTCTTCCTCAAGCACCGCCTGCCGCTCGACGTGCCGCGCAGCTGGAAGCGGGAGCAGCTGGGCGTCCAGCTCACCAACCTCGGGCTGGCGGGCGTCGTCGTCGCGATGAGCTGGATCCTGGGCTGGAAGGCCTTCCTGATGGTCCAGCTGCCGATCTCGCTGATCGCCGGGTCGTTCGGGGTGTACCTCTTCTACGTCCAGCACCAGTACGAAGACACCTACTGGCGCTATCGCGAGGCGTGGAACTACTACCGGGCGGGGCTCGAGGGGTCGTCGCACCTCACGATGCCGAAGGTCCTCCAGTGGTGCACCGCCAACATCGGGCTCCACCACATTCACCACATCGCGAGCCGGATCCCGAACTACAACCTCCAGCGCGCCTTCGACAACCATCCCGAGCTTCGTGAGGTCACGCGTCTCTCGCTCTGGAAGGGACTCCACACCCTCCGGCTCACCCTCTGGGACGAGGACACCAGGCAGCTCGTCGGGTTCCGGGAGCTCCGCGCCATCCGCGCCCGCCTCGCCGCCCAGCTCGAGGCGGGCGCCGCGATCCTGGCCACCAAGCCCGAGGCGGTACCCGGCACGTGGCGGTAGCCCGCTGCGCGCTGCGGCTGGCGCTGCTCCTGTGGGCGGCGCCCGCCGCCGCCCAGGAGCTCCAGTACGAGGTGGTGTTTCCCAACGCCCTCCATCACGAGGCGGAGGTCACCCTCTCCGTCTCGGGGCTCCCCCGCCGCCCGGTGCAGTTCCAGATGAGCCGCTCCTCGCCGGGGCGGTACGCGCTGCACGAATTCGCCAAAAACGTCTACGCCGTACGCGCCACGGACGAGCGCGGCTCGCCGCTGCCCATCACACGGCCCGATCCGTACTCGTGGTCGGTGGCGGGGCACACCGGCACGGTGCGCTTCTCGTACACGCTCTATGCCGACCGGGCCGACGGCACCTATTCGCAGGTGGACGCCAGCCACGCCCACCTCAACATGCCGGCCACCTTCGTGTGGATCCGGGGGCTCGAGAGCTGGCCGATGGCGGTCAGCTTCCGGCTCCCGGACGGCTCCCGCTGGAAAGCCGCCACCCAGCTCTACCCGACCACCGACCCGGCGCGGTTCACCGCCCCTAACCTGCAGTACTTCATGGACAGCCCGGTGGAGCTGAGCGACTTCGCCCTCCGCGAGTGGACGGTCTCCACGCTCGCCGGAAACTTCCCGGTGCGGGTGGCGCTGCACCATCAGGGAAGCGATGCCGATTTCGACGCCTACGCCGGGATGATCCAGAAGGTCGTCCAGCAGGCCATCGCCGTGTTCGGCACCACCCCGCGCTACGACGTGGGCCGCTACACCTTCCTCCTCGACTATCTCCCCTGGGCCTCGGGCGACGGGATGGAGCACCGCAACTCCACCGTCATTTCCTCGTCGCGACCCCTCGACGGGAACGCCCAGGCGCTCATCGGCACCGTCTCCCACGAGTTCTTCCATGCGTGGAACGTGGAGCGGATCCGGCCCCGGTCGCTGGAGCCGTTCGACTTCACGCGCGTCAACATGTCGGGGGAGCTCTGGCTCGCGGAGGGGTTCACCAGCTACTACGGGCCGCTGCTGCTGCGCCGGGCGGACCTGATCTCGGCCGCCGAGTACGCGCGGCGGCTGGCCTTCCCGATCAACGCCGTCCTCTTCGACCCCGGCCGGCAATTCGGGAGCCCGGTCGAGATGAGCCAGCGCGCCGCCTTCGTGGACGCCGCCACCTCGATCGACCCGACGAACGAGGACAACACCTTCATCTCGTACTACACGTGGGGATCGGCGCTGGGCCTGGCGCTGGACCTCTCGCTCCGGCAGCGCCCCGGCAAGTCGCTCGACGGCTACATGCGCATGCTCTGGACCAAGTACGGCCAGCCGGAGGTGCCCTACACCCTGGCCGACCTGCAGGCCACGCTGGTCGAGTATGCGGCCGATCAGGCGTTTGCCGACGAGTTCTTCGCGAACTACGTGATGGGCCGGGAGGCGCCGGACTTCGCCGCCCTGCTGGCGCAGGCGGGGCTCCTGCTCCGGCCTCGCAGCGCCGAGGGCGCCTGGCTCGGTCCCGCCCAGCTGGCGTATGACTCCACGGGGGCGCGAATCACGGCGCCGACCTTGATTGGTTCGCCGCTCTACGCGGCCGGCCTCGATGCGGGCGACGTCCTTCTCACCGTCGACGGCGACTCGCTCCGGAGCGATGCCGATTGGCGGGCCCTCCTCGGGCGGCACCGCCCCGGCGACGTGATCGAGGCGCGCTACCGCGGCCGCGGCGCCGAGGGGATGACCCACCTGACCTTCGCCGCCGACCCGCGGCTCGAGGTTGTCACCTATGAGGAGGCGGGGCGCCCCGTGCCCGACGCCGTCCACAAGTTCCGGCAGGCCTGGGTCGGGGCGCGGACCGGCCCCTAGTTCCCCCGGCGGCGGACTTTGGCCGCCGCCTGCATCACTGCTTCGATCTCCGCCACTTCCCTCGGCGCCAGCGAGAGCCGCTCGACGCCGCTGTCCGTGACCAGGTAATCGTCCTCGATCCGGATCCCGGTGTTGTTGTAGCGCTCCACGGCGCCACGCACCTTCGCGATGAACGCGCGGTTCCGGGGCGTGTCGGCCAGCATGTCGAGGAGGGCGGTGCTCACGTACACCCCCGGCTCGATGGTGAAGACTTCTCCGCGCTGGAAGCTGCCGGTGGCGGAGTACGAGTAACCGCCGACGTCGTGCACCTCGAGCCCGATGCCGTGGCCGGGGCCGTGCGCCATGTAGAGGAACGCCTGCGTGCACACGACCGGCACACGTTGGCATCGGGTGGCGTCGGCCCA
>DAOMFQ010000285.1:0-3034 GCA_035429905.1 Gemmatimonadales bacterium | reverse complement strand
TACCCGAAGCGGCTCTGGTCGGAAATGACGCCGGAGGACTTCGCCGCCGCCCGGGCCGGCCAGCGCCGGATGTCGATCCGCCCCGACGGATCGCACCTCGCTCCTGCTTCCCTGCCCCCTGGGCATGACACAACATCCTCGGTGACATCGCCGGACCGGCGGTACGCCGCCTCCACGCGGGTGGTGGATGGCTGGTCGGGGCTCTATGTCCGAGAGGTTTCCTCCGGCACCGAGCGGCTCCTCACCGGTGGGCCCGATGCCGGCCCGCTCGGCTACCTGCGCTCGGCCTCGCTCGCGCCGAGCCAGGACACGCTCGACACCTACATCAGCCCGCGCGGCGGGGCCATCCAGCACGACAAGGGTCAGTATGTCGTGCGGGTGATCAAGCGGTCGCCGGGCGGGCGGTTCGAGGTGAGCGACACCTGGTACGACTCGACCGGTCACGAACTGTCGCGCCAGACGGTCCGCACCCGGCCGGGCAGCGTCGCCACCGAAACCGAGGTCGACCGCTCGCCGAGTGATTCCGCCTCGATGCTGGTGTCGGCCGACCACGTGACGGCGTGGGTGGTCCCGGCGGGGCAGCCGCCACGACTGTTCGACGGCGCGGCTCCGGGCGAGCGATACATCCGGGAGATCGTGATGTCCGCCATCGCGAGGCGGGCACCCGCCGTGGGCGACGTCTTCCTTGCGCCGGTCTCGGCGCTCTACGGCCCCGACCCCGTTCACGCGCAGGTGGACACCATCCGGGTAGCGCGTCGCGACACGCTCATGCGGGGAAGCACGCCCCTCCCCGTGCTGGTGCTCGGCCGAGCCAATGGCTGGCAAGCCTGGATGGACGAGGCCACGGGCAGGGAGGTCCTTTCGCGGGGCCCGGCGGGGCCGCAGCAGTGGTGGTGGCACGTGCGCCGGGGCGTTATGCTCCCCTCACCCCGAGACTGAGGACGTCATGCACCTGCAGCGCCTGGTCCTGCTCCCGCTCCTCCTCGTCGCGTGCGGCAGGTCCACTCCCCCCGCCCCGTCCGTCGGATCCGGCGCACCCGCTGCCCCCTCGACGGCGGCACCGACGACCTCGCCGAATCCCATCTCGCACGGTGAGGCCCCCATCGGGGCCGCCCTGACTGCGCCGGACCGCGCGGCCGACGCCCCACCCCGGAGCACCACGACGCGCCAGACGATCCGCTTCGTGGCGGTCCACGTCCGCCACCAGGTGTCGCCTGGGGTGGTGTACGAGGCCTGGACCTTCGACTCGATGGTGCCGGGGCCGACCATCCGCATGACGGTGGGCGACACGGTGGACTTCACCCTGGTGAACGGCGCGCCGATTCCGCATTCGATGGACTTTCACGCCGCCGAGATCGCGCCGGACCGCGCGTACACCAACGTGATGCCGGGCGACAGCATCCATTTCCGGTTCGTGGCCAGGGTGCCGGGCGCCTTCATGTACCACTGCGGCACCGCCCCGGTCGCGTCGCACATCGCCAACGGCATGTACGGCGCGCTGATCGTGGACCCCAGGGCGCCGCGCCCTCCGGCGCAGGAGTTCGTGCTGGTCCAGAGCGAGTTCTACATGACGGCGCCCACTGGGCCAGACTCGGTGCGGAGCATGGACTGGACGAAGGTGCTCGAGGCCGCCCCCGACTACGTGGTGTTCAACGGCGTCGCGTCGCGCTACGCGACAAACCCGATCCCCGTCGCTCCGAGAAAGCTGGTCCGGATCTTCGTGGTCAACGCAGGGCCGAACCGCACCAGTTCGTTCCACGTCGTAGGTGGCATCTTCGACCGCGTACTGGCCGACGGCTTCGGGCGCCCGTTCGAGGGGATGCAGACCTGGAACGTGCCGGTGGGCGGGGGGGCGGTCTTCGAGCTCCGCCTGGCGGAAGACGGCCTCTACCCCTTCGTGACCCACGCGTTCGCCGACGCGACCAAGGGGGCCGTGGGGGTCTTCAAGGCGGGAAATCCTAACGGAAGCTCGACCCACTGAGAGGGGCACCGATGCGCGCGGTGCTGTGACGCTTGTGACGGGCGGACCCCGGGCAGCCACGTGGAGTGACAACGATGCACCGCCGAGACTTCCTGGCCGCCGCCCTCGCCGCGGCGGCCCTGCCGAGGGGCGTGTTCACGAGGCAGGACGATCTCTACGCCCTCGTGCTGGGCTCGGTGCAGGATGCCGGTTTCCCGCAGGTGGGCTGCTACACGCCGCGCTGCGAGGCGGGCCGCGCGCTCATGGCCGCGGGCCACGGCCGGTATGTATCGTCGCTGGCACTCGTCGAGCCGGCGGCGGAGCGCTTCTACCTGGTGGACGCCACGCCCGACATCACCCGGCAGCTCGACCTGATCGAGGAACCCGCGTTCCGCAGTCGGTCCAATGCGCGGAGACCGTTCGACGGCATCTTCCTCACCCACGCGCATGTCGGCCATTACGCCGGGCTGGCCATGCTGGGGCGGGAGGGGATGGGCATGCGGGAGACGCCGGTGTACTGCACGCAGGCGATGGCCGGCTTCCTGGCGTCGAACTATCCCTGGCGCTTCCTGATCGACCAGGGGCACGTCACCCTCAAGCCCCTGCCCCTCGACAGCTGGCACCGGATCGATCCGATGCTCGAGGTCCAACTCCTCAAGGTGCCGCACCGCGACGAGCTGGCCGATACCGTCGGCTTCGTATTCCGCGGGCCCGACCAGTCGCTCCTCTTCCTCCCCGACATCAACGCGTGGACCCTGTGGGACCGAAAGGTCGCCGAGGTGGTGGCAGGCGTGGACGTGGCCCTGCTCGACGGCACCTTCTGGTCGCTGGACGAGTTGCCGGGCCGCACCGCTGATGACGTGCCGCACCCGCTGATGCCGCAGACGATGGACGCATTGCAGGGCGTGGTGGACCGGAAGGAGGCTCGCGTGGTGCTGACCCACCTCAACAACTCGAACCCCGCACTGGACGAGGGCGGACCCCAGCAGGCCGAGGTGGTGCGGCGCGGGTTTGCGATCGCGCGGGAGGGGATGCGGTTTCCGTTATAGCGAAGCCGCGCCTGCTCAGTCGATG
>DAOMFQ010000284.1:0-3054 GCA_035429905.1 Gemmatimonadales bacterium | reverse complement strand
GTGGCCCGGTCGGCGGGGTCCATCTGCACCATCACGTCGTAGAGCTTGTTGTCGCGGGTGAAGGTGCTGACCCGCCGGCCCCCGAGCATCGTTTCCAGCGTGGCCCCGACGTCGGACACCGACACGCCGAGGTCCTCGGCGCGGTCGCGGTCGTAGTGCACCGTGAGCTCCGGCTTGTCCACCTTGAGGTTCGACTGGACGTTCACCAGTCCCGGGATCTGCATGGCGCGCCCGAGGAACGCCGGCATCACGGCGGTCAGCGAATCGAAATCGGGGTGCTGCACGACGAACTGCACCGGGCTCCCGAACCCGCCGATGGGCGAGGGGGCAAAGGCGAAGGCCATGACGCCGGGGATGCTGAAGAGCCCGGGCATGACGCCGCCGATCACTTCCTGCGTGCTCCTGGTGCGGTCGCGCCAGTCCTTCATGTTGACGAACACGAACCCGCCGCTCACGTCGCCGCCGAAGCCCACGATGCTGAAGTAGGAATTGATGTCGGGCACCCCCGCCATCACCTGCTCGACCTGCTTCTGGTAGGTGTCGGTGTACTGCACGGTGGCGCCCTGCGGGGCGATCGTCATGGCCATGAAGAAGCCGCGGTCCTCCGCCGGGATGAACTCGCTCTTCAGCGCCTTGAAGGTCACGAACGCCACCACCAGCGACGCCACCGCGCCGCCGATGATGACCCACTGCCGGCGCACCGCCCACGCGAGCGTGCTTGCGTAAGTCGTCGCCATCCAGTCGAGGCCGCGCTCCAGCGCCTTGTACACCACCCCGTGGCTCTTGGGTACCCGGAGGATCCTGGCGCAGAGCATCGGCGTGAGCGTCAGGGCCACGAAGCCGGAAATGATGACCGAGCCGGCCAGCGCCACGCCGAACTCGTTGAAGAGCCGGCCCGTGGTGCCTTGCAGGAAGGCCAGCGGCGCGAAGACCGCCACCAGCGCGATCGTGGTGGCGATGACCGCGAAGCCGATTTCGCTGGTGCCGCGCATGGCGGCGGCCTCGGGGTCCTCGCCCAGCTCTTCCTGGTGCCGGTAGGCGTTCTCCAGCACGATGATCGCGTCGTCCACCACGAGGCCGATGGCGAGGATCAGCGCCAGCAGCGTGAAGGTGTTGACCGAGTACCCGAGGATGTACATCGCGCCGAAGGCGCCGACGATGGACACCGGGATGGCCAGGCTGGGCACCAGGGTGGCGCGCATGTTCCGGAGGAACAGGAAGATGACGATCACCACCAGCACGAACGCCAGGAAGAGGGTGTCGATGGTCTCGCTGATGGAGCGCTTGACGTAGATCGACTGGTCGAAGGCGGTGCGGAGCGTGACGCCCGGCGGCAGCGCCTGCTCGATCTGGGGCAGCGCGGCGCGGATGGAGTCGGCCACGTCCACCATGTTGGCCTTCGACTGGCGCACGATGCCGACCGCCACGGCGGAGGTGCCGTTGAAGCGGAGCACGCTGCGCTCGTCGCGGGGGCCGAGCTCGACGCGGGCCAGGTCCTTGAGGCGCACCAGCTGTCCGCCCTGGTTGGCCACCACCAGGTCGCCGAATTCCTGCGGGGTCTTGAGCTCGCCGAGGGAGCGGACGGTGAACTCGCGGCTGTCGGACTCGATCCGGCCGGCCGGGATCTCCACGTTCCGGCTGCGGATGGCGGCCTCGACGTCCTGGACGGTGAGGTTGCGCGCGGCCAGTTCCTTGGCCGAGATCCAGATGCGCATCGAGATCCGCCGCTCGCCGTAGATCGCGGAGTTGCCGACCCCGGGGATGCTCTGCAGGCGCTGCTTCACGACCCGGTCGCCGATGTCCGAGAGGTCGAGCAGGCTGTAGTTCTCGCCGGAAAGCGCCAGCCAGTAGAAGGGCTGGGCGTCGGCGTCCTGCTTGGCGATGACCGGCTCGAGCACCTCGCGGGGCAGGCGGCCCCGAACCCGGCTCACCTTGTCGCGGACGTCCTGCGCGGCGCTCTCGACGCTGCGGTTGAGGTTGAACTCGAGCGTGATGTTGCTGAACTGCTCGCCGCTCGTGCTGGTCAGGGTCCGGAGCCCCTCGACCGTGCTCAGCTCCTCCTCGAGGATGTCGGTCACCGCCGATTCCATGACCCGCGGATTGGCCCCCGGGAGGAACGTCGAGACCGAGATGATCGGCGGGTCGATGTCGGGGTACTCGCGGACGCTGAGCTTGGTGTAGCCGATCGCGCCGAAGAGCACGATGGACAGGCTCATCATCGTGGCGAGGACGGGCCGCTTGACGGAAGTATCGGAGAGGAACATGGGGCCGATTCCTGAACGGGCCGATGGCCGCGGGGAGCTCCGGACGACTCCGGACCCCGGTCCACGTGGCGGAGATGCTTGTACGACTTGGAGTTACGAAAAGTTCCCGCGCACGCGGCGGGAGTTAGGATATACGTACGAACGCGGGAAGGAAAGGATTCCGGACGTGGCGGGCCGGGGCGGCGAGCCGCCCCAGGGTCAGGCGGCGGACTTCCTGGCCAGTACCCGGTCGATCACGGGGCCGGCGAAGAGCGCGATCATCGCGTTGACGAGGATGCCGATCAGGACGGTCACGAAGGTCAGCGCCGTCAGGATCAGACCCGCGCCGAAGCCCGCCAGCAGCATGACCAGGAAGTTGAACATCGCGCACTCCTTAGGGGTATCTTCCCGCGGGAACGGCAGTAGCTTACACGCCTCCCGGGCCTCCGGCAACCGGAGACGGCCCACGGCACAACCCACGGCAGACGAGGTCTCCATGCGACGCTTTCTCGCCTCTTCGGCGCTTGCCCTGGCGCTGGCCGCCCCGCTCGCGGCCCAGCAGCCCGACGCGGACAAGGCCGTCCAGGGCAGCGGCACCCTTCCGGCGGGCTGGATGGCCCGGGTGGACGGCAACGCCCCACTGACCAAGGTCAAGTTCGAGACGATGCCCCCCGGCTGGCACGTGACCCTTGGGCCCGCCGCGGTGTTCTACCGGCCGGCGGACACCACCTCCGGCAACGCGCACGTCGTCGGCGTGTTCAACCTGTTCCCGGGCGCCACGCACCCGGAGTCGTTCGGGCTGATCATCGGC
>DAOMFQ010000283.1:0-3066 GCA_035429905.1 Gemmatimonadales bacterium | reverse complement strand
AGGCGGGGCACCTGGCGCGCGAGATGGCAGCGGCGGCACGGAAGCGTCGACTGATCCAGCTGGTGGGCGGTGCGCTGGGGGTGGTGGCGGTGGTGCTCGTTGGCCTCATGCTCTGGCGCCGACAGGTCACCAGGCGGGCGGAGAAGGAGGCGCACCTCCTGCTCCTCGCCAAGGCGGACAGCATGATGGCCAGCGTCGCCGCGCTCCGGGTCACGGCGCCCGCCATGCGGAGCTCGCTCGACTCGGCGCGCCAGTCGGCGGAACGGCTCCGCGCCTCGCTCGAAGCCGCGGGCCCGAGCTCGCTCACGGGCCCCAGGGTCATGGCCCAGCTCGATTCCGCGATCGGCCGCGAGCGAGACATCGCGCGGGCGGCAGAATTCAACGCCGCCGCGGTGGCGGCGCCCAGTCAGCGGGCGGTGGGGCTGGTGGTGGCGCAATTTGCCGACGGAAGCACCGCGCTCGGCACCGGATTCGCCGTCCGGCGCGACGGCACCGGCGGCGTGCTGCTCACCAGCAAGCAGGTGGCGCTCAACGCCATCGGCGAGGGGCCGGTGGCGGTCATGGTGCTCTTCCCTGGCATCGCGCAGCCGCTCACCGCGCGCATTCTGGCCACGCACGCCACGGAGGATATCGCGCTCCTCCGGGTGCAGCAGCGGGGCGGTGTGCCGGTGGTGCAGGGCCTGGGCTGGAAGGAACCGCCGGTGACGGCCGGCCTCCCGGTGGCGCTGGTGGGCTACGCCCCGCCCGTCACGCCACCAGCGGACGGCGACTGGCGCAAGGCGCAGGTGGCGAGCACCACCATTACCGGGAGCGCGGTGCGGGTGGCCGGGGACTTCATCACGGTGGACGGATGGGGGTCGCCGGTGGGTGCGGGCACGCCGCTCCTCGACGCCGACGGCCTGGTCGCGGGGCTGGTGTCCTCGGCGGCGCCGTCGGGCGGCGGGCGGTACTACGACGCGGTGCCGGTCAAGTTTGCGCTGGAATTGTTGGATCAGCTGCAGTAACAAAGGCGGGGAAGCGCGAAAGCGGGGAAGCAACGGCGGAGGTGCGGGGCGGACTTCCCCGCGTCCCCGCCTCCCCGCCTCGTCATCCCAGCAGCATCCATCCAATCAGCAATGTGCCTCCAAGGATGACGACCGACCACCCCAGCCACCGTCGCGCGTCCCGGACGCCGTCGTCCAGCGCCGTGAGCCCGGTGCGTGCGCGCACGGGGCCCCAGGCGCCGGCCGGGCGCACCCGCGCGTAGAAGCTGTCGAGCACCGCCTGGCTCTCGGGCTTCGTCAGGTACATCACGGGCAGCCAGACCGCCATCGAGCCGAACGCGGAGAGCATGAGCCGCTGGCCGAAGGTGAGCCCGCCGAAGACGCTCGTCGAGCCGATCACCGCCAGCAGCAGCCCCGCCACCATCGCCGCGATCTCCGCCCAGGCATTGATCCGCCACCAGAACCAGCGCAACACCAGCACCAGCCCCGGCCCGGTACCGATCAGGATCAGGAACCGGAACACCGTCCCCACGCTGTCCATGAAGAACGAGAGGGTGGCTGCGAGCACGGCGAGCCCGATGGAGGCCCAGCGCGCCGAGCGCATGAGCTTCTTCTCGTCCTGCTCGCCGGAGAACCGGGCGTAGAGGTCGTGCACCAGGTAGCTGGCGCCCCAGTTGACCTGCGTGGAGACCGTGGACATGAACGCCGCGAGCAGGCTCGCGAACACCAGCCCCAGCACGCCGGTGGGGAGGTAGCGCACCATCATGATCGGGTAGGCCAGTTCCGGGTCGGCCAGCGCCGGCAGCACCACCAGCGCGGCGAGCCCCACCAGCACCCAGGGCCAGGTGCGGATCACGTAGTTCAGGACGTTGAAGAGGTGCGCGGCCCTGGTGGCCTCGCGCTCGTTGGCGGTGGACGAAATCCGCTGCACGTACATCCCGCCGCCGTCGCTGTTCCGGAACGCCCACCACTGCACGAAGATGTACCCGAGGAAAGTACTGATGGGCAGCGTCGCGTCGGGGCCGGTGGGGAGGAGGGCCAGCTTGCTGCCCTGCCCCGACTCGCGAAGTGCGTCCGTGAGTCCGCCGAGCCCGCCGACCTCCGCGAGGGCGTAGAACATGACGGTGAAGGCGCCCACCATGGCCAGGATGTACTGGAGGAAGTCGGTGGCCACCACGCCCCAGAGGCCGGCGGCCGCGGTGTAGATGACCACGATGACGAGGATCGGGATCAGCGCCCAGAGCCGCTCGTCACCCGGGAGGCTGGGCAGGCCGTCCAGCACGCCAAGCGCAATGACCACCTTCCGCATGGCCAGCATGCCATAGCCGATGCTGATGCAGTTGAGCGGCACGGCGGTCACGAAGGCGCGGAAGGCGCGGAGCCCCGCGGCGGGCCGGCCACCATAGCGGAGCTCGGTGAGTTCCATGTCGGTGAGCACCCGGGCCCGCCGCCAGAGCTTGGCGAATACCACCGCGACCAGCACGTGGCTCAGCGCGAAGGCCCACCACTCCCAGTTGCCGGCCACGCCGTCGGCCGCCACGCGGCCCGCCACATAGAGCGGGGTGTCCACGTTGAAGGTGGTGGCGGCCATCGAGGTGGCGGCGAGCCACCACGGAATGGCCCGGCCACCCACGAAGAACTCCGCCAGGCTGCCGGAGCCCTTCCGCGCCACCCAGAGCCCGAGCGCGAGCGTGCCCGCCAGGTAGAGCACCACCACGCCCCAGTCGAGCGCCCTCACGCGAGTCGCTCCCGGATCCACCGCGCCGCGGCCTCCTGCATCAGCCGCTGCCGGTGCCAGGCCACCACCTTCGGCGCGGTGCTCGGCACCTCGGCCGCGAGCCGCGGATGCCCGAAGACGATCACGACCGCCGCGTCTGCCGAGTGGTGGAGCGCGTCGAGTGAGGCGGGCCCGAACCCCGCCCTCCCCTTCGACGCCCGCGGCTCCGCGAAGGCCAGCACGATGCGGCTCCCACCCTTCCCGAGCGCCACACCGGCCTCGGCCAGCGCCTTCGCCACGTAATCGTTGGGGCTCGCCGGCCACGCACCGCCCAGGTCGTCGTCGACCACCACCAGCTCGATCGGC
>DAOMFQ010000282.1:0-3074 GCA_035429905.1 Gemmatimonadales bacterium | reverse complement strand
CTCGTGGCCACCGTGAGCGTGCCATTGAGGCTGCCCTCCGCGGTCGGGGTGAAGGTGACGTTCGCGGTGCACGAAGCCCCCGCATTCACCGTCGCGCAGTCATGCGTCACCGCGAAGTACGTCGAGGCCGACACGGACGAGACCGTCACCGGCAAGCCGCCCGAGTTCGTGAGCGCCACCGCCAGGGCAGGCGCCGTCGTGTTCATCGACTGGCCGCCGAAGTCGAGCGAGGCGGGGCTCGGCGAGACCAGCCCCGGCGTGACAGTGAACGTCGCCGTGACTCCCTTGGCGGCGTCCATGGTCACGACGCACGATCCCGTGCCGCTGCAGGCACCCGACCATCCCCCGAATGTCGAATTGGCGCCCGGCGTGGCCATGAGCGTCACGGCCTGTCCCGACGCGAAGGACTGCAGGCACGCCACGCCGCAATTGATGCCCGCCGGGTTCGAGGACACCGTCCCGGTGCCGCCGCCGGCGAGCGTCACGGTGAGCGCGAAATTCGCCGGTGGAAGCGAGGTGAAGCTCGCCGTCACGCTCTTCGCCGCATCCAGGGTGACCGTGCACTGCCCCGTGCCGCTGCACGCTCCGCCCCAGCCCGCGAACTGGAAGCCCGCGCCCGGCGCCGCCGTGAGCGTGACCGAAGTTCCGAAGGGGAAGCTCGCCGAGCAGGTGGCGCAATCGATGCCCGGCGGGCTGGAACTCACGGTTCCCGAACCGGTGGAGGCGACCGAGAGCGAAAGGCTCTGCAGCGCGAAGGTGGCCGTCACGTTCCTCGCCGCGGACATCGTGACCACGCAGGGGCCCGTCCCCGCGCAATCGCCGCCCCAGCCGGTGAACAGGGAGCCGTTCGCCGGGCTTGCCGTCAGCGTCACTGGCGTGCCACTCGCGAAATTCGCCGAGCAGGCGGCACCGCAGTCGATGCCCGCGGGAGACGAGGCCACGGTGCCGGACCCCGCTCCCGACCGGGACACCGTCAGCGGATTGGGAGCGAGAACCGACATCGTCAGCGCCGAGGAAGTCGAGGGTTGCGCCGAGCCGCCATCGAGGTAGGCCGCCGTGATGCTGCGCACGCCGGCAGCGAGGGCGCTGGTCGTGCAGCCGGCCGCCCCCCCCGAAAGCGCGACGGCCCCGCACCCGGCGATCGTCACGCCGCCGTCCCTGAAGGCCACCGCGCCGGCCGGCGTCGGGCTCGCCGAGACGACGGCCGTGAACGTGACGCTGGCGCCGGCGGAGATCGGGTTGGCGCTTGCCGTGAGGGTGGTCGTGCTCGTCGGCCGCGGATCGACGCCCGTTCCGAGGAGCGCGAAGCTCATCGTTCCCGAATTGGCCGCGTTCGAGGTGATGGTGAGCGTCCCGTACCTCGCTCCCAGATCCGCCGGATTGAAGACGACGTTGATGGTGCACGCGGATGGGGCCACGGAGAGCGTACCGATGCACCCGGTGGCCGAGAACTCGCCGGCAACCGCATCCCCGGCGGCTGTCACGCCGCTGACGGTGATCGTGTCCGTCGCCGAGAGATTGCTCAGGGTCACGGCGAGCGCGGGGGATGGAATGCCGACGCCCTGCGGGCCGAACGCGATGCCGTCACCGAGGCTGCCGAGATTCAGCCCGCCCGCCGTGCCGGACGCGCCGACGCCGCCGGGCGTGCCGAACGTTCCGGCCGGGTTGGTGAAGGTGTCCGGATCGTAGAGTTCCTGCACGAAAGGCGGCCGACCGGAGGCGAACGGCACCCCATAGTTGCCGCTCTGGTCGCCGTGCTGCCCGGCCGCGTTGTCGCCGATGATCACCAAGGCTTGCGAGGGCCGCACCGATACCGTGTGGGCGCCACCCGCGACGATGCGCGAAACGCCGCCGAGGCCGGAGAGTTGCGTGGGCGTGAGGAAGCAGCTTCGGCCGGTCGCCAGGCCGCAATTCTTCGGAGTCGCCTGCGCGGTCCCGTTCAACTGCCCGCGATTGTTGAGACCCCAGCCCCACACGGAGCCACCCGTCTTGCGGGCCAGCGCGAATCCGAAGCCCGCCGTGAACTCCGCGACGTCCGTCATTCCCGAAACGGGCGCGGGCGATTGGCGGAAGCTGTAGCTGCTGGAATCGCCCAGGGTGCCGTAGACGTTCGAGCCCCAGGCCACGAGGGAGAGGTCGCTCTTGCGCGCCAGGGTGTAGGCGCCGCCCGCGGCGATGTCGGTGACGCCGGTGAGCCCGGTGACGACGACAGGCGTCGCCGTCTTCGGCACGAGGCTGGCCGGGCCCAGTTCGCCGTGGCTGCCCTGGCCCCAGACGACCACCGTGCCATCGCTCCGGAGCGCGACGCTGTGAAAGTAGCCGGCGGCGATGCGTGTGACCATTCCGCCGATCGGCACCTGCACCGGGCTCTTGCGATCGAGAAAGCCGGCGTCGCCGTTCTGCCCGTAGATGCCCGAGCCCCAGGCCCACACCGTTCCGTCGCTCTTAAGGGCGAGCGAATGGCCCCAGCCCGCGCTGACGGCCACGACGTTGTCGAGGCCCGGGACCTGGACGGGCTCGGGGCGGCAGAAGAAGGTGCCCCCCGGCCCCAGGCCGGTCTCGCCTGGCACCTTGCAGTAGAAGGTGCCGTAGAGGGCGGGGTCCACGCCCAGCTGGCCGTCACGATTCAGGCCCCAGGAAAAGACCCGCCCGCTGTAATCCAGTGCGAGGGAGTGGGACATCCCCGCGGCCACGTTCATGACGCTTCCATAGAACGCCCGCGAGGGAATGCTCGTCGTGACGGTCGAATTGATGCCCAGTTTGCCGGCCGTGTTGTCGCCCCACGCCCAGAGCGCGTCGCCGTAACCGTTGGCCACGTCGTCGGCGACCACGAGGTTGTGACTGATGCCGGCGGCGATCCGCGCGGGCGGCGTCAGTGGCGAGTCGTAAGTGGTGTACGACTGGAAAGTCGAAGACACCGCCCCGACCGTCAGGGTGGTCGCCGTACCCATCCCGAGCGCGAGGGGGGTCACGTGATGGACGCAGACGGTGGTTCCGGCCGTCACCGTGCCCGGGACGGTCAGGTACGGAGGCGCGCAGTTGATGGAATAGGTGCCATTGCTCACCGAGATGGG
>DAOMFQ010000281.1:0-3081 GCA_035429905.1 Gemmatimonadales bacterium | reverse complement strand
CGCACCGGCCAGCAGAAGCTCCTGATGAATGAAGCCACCCAGGGCTGGTACCTCCCGACGGGACACCTGCTCTATGCCCGCCGCGACGGCACGCTGCTGGCCGCGCCCTTCGACCTCGACCGGCTGGAAGTCACAGGCACCGGAGTGCCCGTCCAGCAGAACGTCTTCGTGGTCTTCGGTGCGCCGCAGCTGGCATGGTCCGCCAGCGGCTCCCTGGTCTATGCCTCGGGAGAGAGCCAGGGCGGGGAGAACACATTCGTGCGCGTGGGGATGAACGGGACCGCCACGGCGATCGACTCCGGCTGGTCGGGGCAGTTCACCTCGTTCGCGCTCTCTCCCGACGGTCGCCAGCTCGCCGTCGGCTCCGGGACCGGGGTGGGCGCCCTCAATGTCTGGATCAAGCAGCTCGATCGCGGGCCCTTCACCCGGATTTCGTTCGGCGGCGCCGATCGGCGGCCGGTCTGGTCGCCCGACGGGCAGATGGTCGCCTTCGTGCGTGATACGCTGTCCACCAGCGTCGTGATCGGGCGCTACGCCGACGGCCGTCGTCCCGACACCCTCCTGGTGCACATCGACCGGCAGGTGCAGGAGGTGGACTGGTCCCGGGACGGCAAGTGGCTCGTGGTCCGCACCGACAACGGCAGCGCGGGCGCGGGCGACCTGGTGGGCATCCGCACCAATGGCGACACCACGCCGGTGCCGATGGTGGCGAGCAGCTTCACGGAGCTCAACCCGGCCATCTCGCCGGACAGCCGCTGGCTGGCGTACGCTTCCAACGAGTCGGGCCAGAACGAGATCTTCGTGCGACCGTTTCCCAACACCGGCGACGGCCGGTGGCAGGTGTCCACCGGGGGAGGCTTCATGCCCCGGTGGGCGCCCGACGGCAAGGCCCTCTATTTCATTGACCCCGGGTCTGGCCAGATGATGGTCGTGGCGGTGACGACCAGTCCGACCTTCGCCGCAGGGCAGCCCCGGGCGCTCTTCAGCACTTCGGGGTTCGTGATCGACGGATTCCATACCTCGTTCGAGCTCACCCCGGATGGTCGCCAGTTTCTCTTCACCGCGCCTCGGCAGGTCAACGCCGCGGCCGCCCAGCCGGCGCTGGTCCGCTCGGACAACTGGTTCCGGGAGCTCAAGGCCCGGATGAAGCAGTGACATGGCTCCGCCGCCGCTGATCCCGGGCATCGACGATCGCTACCGCATCGAGCGGCTCATCGGCGAGGGTGGCATGGCCACGGTGTACCTGGCCGAGGACCTGAAGCACCAGCGCAAGGTGGCCATCAAGGTCCTGCGCCCCGAGCTGGCCGCCGCCATCGGAGTGGACCGGTTCCTGGCCGAGATCAAGACGACCGCGGCCCTCAATCACCCGCACATCCTGCCGCTCCACGATTCCTGCCAGGACGCCACCTGCCTCTACTACGTGATGCCCTACGTGGAAGGGGAGTCCCTCCGTGAACGGCTCCTCCGTGAAAGGCAGCTCCCGCTCGACGAGGCACTGCGCATCACGCGCGAGGTGGCGGACGCGCTGCAGTACGCCCACGGCCGGGGCGTGATCCACCGCGACATCAAGCCGGAAAACATCCTGCTCGAGGGCGGCCACGCGCTGCTCGCCGATTTCGGCATCGCGCGCGCGGTGAGTGCCGCCGTCAAGGAGAACGAAAAGCTCACCCAGGTCGGCATGGCCGTCGGGACCCCGGCCTACATGAGTCCCGAGCAGGCGGCCGCCGACCCCGACGTGGACGGCCGGAGCGACCTCTACAGCCTGGCGTCGGTGCTCTACGAGATGCTGGTGGGCGAGCCGCCGTTCACCGGCGCCACCCACGAGGCCATCCTCGTGCAGCGCTTCACCCAGACGCCGCCGCACGCCACCACCAAGCGGCCGTCGGTGCCGGTGTACCTCGACCGTGCGCTGGTCAAGGCGCTGGCCCGCTCGCCGGGCGAGCGGTTCCCCACCGTGGAGCGCTTCGCCGCGGCCCTTGCGTCCGGTTCGTCCGAGGGCAGCGCGCTTGCCGAGGACAAGTCGGTGGCGGTGCTGCCGTTCACCAGCATGAGCGCGGAGCGCGACAGCGAGTATTTCGGCGACGGCATCGCCGAGGAGATCATCAACGCGCTGGGCCGGCTCCCCGGGCTCCGCGTGGCCGCGCGGGCGTCGGCCTTCGCCTTTCGGGGCAAGGCGGACGACCTCAAGGCCATCGCCACGCAGCTCGGCGTGCGCACCGTGCTCGAGGGCAGCGTGCGCCGCGCCGGCAATCGCCTCCGGATCACCGCCCAGCTGGTGGACGTGGACACCGGCTTCCAGATCTGGTCGGAGCGGTACGACCGGGAGCTGACCGACATCTTCGCCATCCAGGACGAAATCGCGAGCGCCATCGCCCGGAAGTTCGAACTCACGCTCGGCGGTGAGGATGCCGGCCCCCTGGTCCAGCCAGGCACCACGAACCTCAAGGCCTATGACCTCTACCTCCGCGGCCGGGCCCAGCTGCACCGCCGGGGTGCGGCACTGCAGCTCGCCATCGGCACCTTCGAGCAGGCCGTGGCCCTCGACCCCGACTACGCGCCCGCCCTCGCCGGGCTGGCGCGAGCCCTCGTGCTGTCGGCGTTCTGGGGGATGGCGGAGCCGCCGACCGTTCTGGGGCGGGCGGACGAGGCCGCGGCGCACGCCCTCCGGAGCGACCCGCAACTGGGCGAGGCGCACGCCGCGGTGGCGATGGTGGCGTTCGCGGCGCGATTCGACTGCCGCGAGGCCGGAGCTGCGTGGGATCGGGCCATTGCGCTGGCCCCGGAATCGGACGCCGAGATCCGCATATCCCGCGCGATGTTCGACCTGGGGTACGCCCAGGGCAAGTTCCCGCAGGCCGTGCGGGAGATCACGACGGCCCTGATCGCGGATCCGCTGAGCTCGAGCGGGTACTCAGGGTTGGCCGTCATGCACCGGAGCGCCGGAAACGTCGAGGCCGCGCGGAAGGCGGCGCGGCGCGCGCTGGAGCTCGACCCCGAGTCGCTCTATGCGTCGTGGGCGATGCTCTACGCGCTGAGCGGCGGAGATGCGATCGACGAGGCCCGTCGATACGCGCGGGAAGC
>DAOMFQ010000280.1:0-3085 GCA_035429905.1 Gemmatimonadales bacterium | reverse complement strand
ACGCCTCGGTGAGTCCGCCGGGCCCGGGGCCGATTTCGAGGACCGTGTCCGCCGAGGTGGCGCCGACGGCCTCGGCGAGTCGCTCGAGGATCCGTGGGTCGTGGAGGAAATGCTGGCCGAGCCGGCGCTTGGGGCGGGACACGCCGTCAGATTCGCAGGATCAGGAGCGTGATGTCGTCACCCGGGTGCGGCGCGAAGGCTCGTACCTCGGCGATCAGTGCCGACACGATGGCCTCCGGCGCCAGCTTCCGGCGCGAGGTGACCCCGGCGAGGAGCCGCGCCTCGCCGAACGCCTCGCCGTCCGGGTCGCGGGCGTCGACCAGCCCGTCGGTACAGAGGCAGAGGAGGTCCTGGCCCATTTGCCACGGCACCTGGGCCAGCTCGATGTTGCCCCGGGCCGCCAGGCCAAGCGGCGGGGCGGTCGCATCCAGTCGCTCGGCCGGCCCCGACGGCGGAATCCGCCAGGCGTGCGGATGCCCGGCGCTGGCGTAGGACAGCTGCGCCGCCCGCGGGTCGAGCACCCCGTAGAACACCGTCAGGAACATCTCCGTGGTGGCCAGGTCCTCGGCGATGCTCTCGAGCAGCCGCTCGAGTGTTTCGTCCGGCGTGGCGGAGCCGGCGGCGTGGATGCCGGCGGCGGCGATGACCATCGCCATGACCAGCGCGGCCGCGAACCCGTGCGAGGACACGTCGCCCAGCATCACGCCCACCCGCCCGCGGCCGAACCGGTTGAAGGTGTAGAAGTCGCCGCCGACCGATTCCGCCGGCACGCACCGCGCCGCGACCTCGGCGTCGGTGCCCAGCACCGAGGGCGAGGGCATCAGCTTGAGCTGGAGGTCGTGCGCCAGTTCGAGCTCGCGCCGCAGGCGCTGCTGCTGGAGGTCGCGCACCACGAGCCGTGCGTTCTCGATGGCGGCCCCGACCTGGTTGGCCACCGCCGTCACCAGCTTGCGGTGGACCGGCTCGAAGGCATCCGCGCCGAGGCGGTCGGTGAGGTTGATGACCCCGACGCAGCGCGTCGCGCCGCCGGGCGCGGCGTAGATGATCGGCACGGAGAGGTACGCCCCGCCCTTGTAGCCGCGCGGCCCGCCCACGCCGTCCGCGCCGGGCGGATTCTCGACCAGCCGCCGTTCGCGGTAGGCGCGGGCCGCCACCGATTCCATGTCCCCCGGGGCCACGCTCGCCTCGGTGGTCGCCGTCGGGAAGCCGCGGGTGGCGACGACGCGGAGCCGGCCAAGCGTCTCGTCGAAGACCATGATCGAGGAACGCCGTGCGGCCACCACCGAGCTGACCTCCCGCAGGATCGTGCGGGCGGCCTCCTCGAGATGAATCGTCTGGCCGAGGATTTCGCTGATCCCGTAGAGGAGGTCGATCTCTTCGTAGCGGTTGGCGAGTTCCGCGCCCATCTCGACCGCGCGCCGCTCCGATTGCAGCAGGGTGCCGAGCACCGGTCGAACCCGGCGGGCCGCGGCGGCCGCCTGTTCGTCGGGCAGCCCCTCGACGGTAAACCAGACGCCGTCGATGCCCGGCACCGCGTCCAGCCAGGCGCTGCCGGTGGGCGTGGGGACCAGCCCGGGTTCGCGGGGGATGACGGGAGTCCAGCCGGGATCCTCGCCGCCGAGTGTGCGCACGCGGCGGCCGTCGAAGCGCCAGGCGCGGAGCCGCCCGCCCACGAGGCTGCCGAGCGCCTCCAGGACCGGTCCGGCCCGCTCTACTGCCGGCGCAGGGTCATGCAGATGGAATTCCCCGGGGGGTTGAAGCGGACGTCGTCCATCAGGTTGCGGATGAGGAAGAGCCCGCGTCCGCAGGGCAGCTCGAGGTCGTCCGGCGTGACGGGATCGCGGACGGTGGCGGGATCGAACCCCGGCCCCTCGTCGGTCACGTGAAGGTGCAGCGCGTCCGGCAGGCACTCGGCCCGCACCTCCACCATGAGGCTGGGGGCCTGGCCGTTGCCGTACACGATGGCGTTGGCGAGGGCCTCCGACAGCGCCACGCGCAGCCGGAAGTGGGCCCGCTTGGGCGCGTCCCACCCGGCGAAGCAGTGCCGGGCCATCAGCTCGACGACCTCCTCGATGACGGAGACGTCGCTGGGAATACGCAGGGCTATTTCCACGGCGATCCCCGTGGGGAGTGGGCGGTCGGCACGGCGGACGCAGAGCCGAAGCGGCGCGGTCACGGTCGGGGCCGGGTCAGAACCCGGCGAGCGCCTGGGCGGAGCTGTCGGCGATCGCGAAGAGGGTATCGAGCTTGGTCAGTTCAAACAGCGAGCGCAGGTCTTCGTTGAGTCCCGAGAGGCGCAGTTCCCCGCCCTGCTCGCGGACCTTCTTCGAGATCGAGACCAGCGCACCGAGTCCGGACGAATCGATGTAGCCGGTCTTGGAGAAGTCCACCAGCAGCTTGCGCTCGCCGTTGTCGAGCGCCTGCTGGATGACCGACTTGAGCTCCTGCCGGTTGCCCACGATGAGCTGACCCTCGACCTCGACGATCAG
The DNA here is from genome assembly GCA_035429905.1 of Gemmatimonadales bacterium. Taxonomy (GTDB): domain Bacteria; phylum Gemmatimonadota; class Gemmatimonadetes; order Gemmatimonadales; family GWC2-71-9; genus SPDF01. Next base: position 596 of record DAOMFQ010000280.1, on the reverse strand, counting down.
GGTCCCGGACGGATGCTTCGACGTGGTGAACGCCATGAACGGACGCCTCCCTCAGGGGCTCGGATCGGATTGCAGCACCGCGAGTGCGGCCACCTCGACAATATCATCGCTCGTCGCCCCGCGCGACAGGTCCGCCATCGGGCGGGCCAGCCCCTGGAGCATCGGCCCGAGCGCCACGGCACCGGCCAGCCGCTGGACCAGCTTGTAGCCGATATTGCCGGCGTCCAGGTTGGGGAAGACGAGCACATTGGCCCGTCCCCCCACCACCGACCCGCGGGCCTTGGCCGCCGCCACCTCGGGCACCAGGGCGGCATCGGCCTGCAGGTCGCCGTCGGCGGGGACGCCGGGGGCCAGTTCGTGGAACCGCGCCACCGCCTCCCGAACCAGGTTCACGGAGCGGCCGTCGGCGCTGCCGTGCGTGCTGTAGCTGAGGAATGCCACGCGCGGCGCGTCGCCCACCAGCAGCTTCTCGACGCCGGCACCCACCGAGCACACCCAGCGCAAGCGCGGCAGGCGCGCGGCCACGCCTTCGGGAAAGCGCCAGCCCAGCACCGCTTCCACGTCGGCCAGGGCCGCGTCGTCCATGCCGGGTTGGT
>DAOMFQ010000279.1:0-3098 GCA_035429905.1 Gemmatimonadales bacterium | reverse complement strand
GGGTGTGGCCAGCGCCTCGACGCTCCGGAGGAAGCGCGCCGCCAGCTGGCCGTACCCGTGCACCACCACCCACGCCTCCGCGGCGGCCTCGCCGCCCTGCGTGAAGCACCGGGCGCTCCGCGACACGGCGAGCCGGTGCTCGCGGGGAGTGGAGTCGCTCATTGGGAACCGATCTCCCGGACGCGGCGCTCGAGGGCCAGCCGCTCGAGCTTCTCCACCGGGAGCGCCAGGAGCAGGTCAATGCGCCGGTTCAAGGTGAGGTAGGTGTCGCGAAACGCCTTGCGCTTCGCGTCGTCGCTGCCCTCCACCTCGGCCGGGTCGGGCATCCCCCAGTGGGCCAGCACCGGCTGGCCCGGGAAGAAGGGGCAACTCTCCCTGGCGCGATCGCACACCGTGATGACGAAGTCCCACCGCTCCTGGTCGAGCCCGTCCATCCCGCGCGGAGTGCGTCCAGTCCAGTCGATGCCCGCCTCCGCGAGCACCTCCACGGCGAACGGGTTGACCCGCTCCGCCGGGCGGGAGCCGGCGCTGGCGGCCGCAAAAAGGCCGCCGCTCCTGGCGTTGAACAGCGCCTCGGCGATCTGGCTCCGGGCGGAGTTCCCGGTGCAGAGGATCAGAATGCGCAGGGGGCGGGCTGGTATGGACACGGAATGCTCAGGAAGCGGGGGAGGGCACGTCAGCGGCCGGGAAGAAGCGGCGGGCCCAGAGGGCCACGTAGACCAGCGCGATCAGGGCGGGCACTTCGATGAGCGGACCGACCACCGCGGCGAGCGCCTCGCCAGAAGCGATACCGAAAGTGCCAACGGCTACCGCGATGGCCAGCTCGAAGTTGTTGCCGGCCGCGGTGAAGGAGACGGCGGCCGCGTCCTCGTATCGAAACCTCAGGCGCCAGGTGAGGAGCAGGGACAGCCCGAACATCACGAGGAAATAGACCAGGAGCGGCAGGGCGATGCGCAGCACGTCGGCGGGGCGGTCCAGGATGCGGTCCCCCTGCATCGCGAACATCAGGACGATGGTGTAGAGGAGCCCGACGAGGGCCGTGGGGCCGATCCGCGGGAGGAAGCGGGCCTCGTACCACGCCGCTCCGCGCCGGCGGATGAGGGTCCGCCGCGTCCAGTAGCCAGCGAGGAGCGGCACCCCCAGAAAGATCAGGACCGACCGGGCAATGTCGAGCATCGAGACGTCGAGCGCGGCAGTGCTCCCGCCGAGCCAGCCCGGCACCACGGTGAGGAAGAAATAGCCGAGGAGCGAATAGGTCAGCACCTGGAAGATGGAGTTGAGCGCCACCAGGACGGCGGCGAGTTCGCCCGAGCCGCCGGCCAGCGTGTTCCAGATGAGCACCATCGCGATGCACCGGGCCAAACCGACGATGACGAGCCCGTTGCGGTACGCCGGCAGGTCGGGCAGGAGCCACCAGGCCACCGCGAACATCACGACCGGGCCCACGACCCAATTGAGGATGAGCGAGGTGCCGATCATGCGGCGGTCGGCGATGTGCGCGCCGATCGTCTCGTACCGTACCTTGGCCAGCACCGGATACATCATCCAAAGCAGGCCGAGACCGATAGGGACCGAGACGCCGGCCACCTGCACCCGGTCCACCAGGGCGCCGAGCCCGGGGAAGAGCCTCCCGAGAAGGAGGCCCAGCCCCATGGCGGTGAAGATCCAGAGCGGCAGGAATCGGTCGAGGGTCGAGAGCCGCTGCAGAACGGTCAAGGGCAGCACCCCGGCGCACAGCAGGCGGCGGCGACCTTCGGGCGCGGTGCGGTCATCGGCTTCGTGGCCCGCACGAACGCCGCCATGAACTTCTCGTCGATGTCGGGCGCCACGGCCTCGGGATCGAGGCCGGCCTCCTCGAGGAACTGCCGCGCATCCTCGAGTCGGTAGACCCGCGTCGGCTCAAGGGTCGGGTTGTCGAAGCCGGCCTCGCGGAGCCAGGCCTCGAACTGCTTCTCCTCGAGCGCACCGGCCACGCATCCCACCCACAGCTCCATGCTCCGGCGCACGGCCTGGGGCACGTCGCCCCGCACCACCACGTCCGACACCGCGAACCGCCCGCCTGGCTTCAGGACCCGGAATGCTTCGGCGAATACCTTCCGCTTGTCCGCGGCGAGGTTGATGACGCAGTTCGAGATGATGACATCCACCGACGCGTCGGGCAGCGGGATGTGCTCAATGTCGCCCTTGAGAAACTCGACGTTGGTGACGCCGGCCCGGGCCTGGTTGCTCCGCGCCAGGGCGAGCATCTCATCGGTCATGTCGAGGCCGTACGCCTTGCCGGTGGGCCCCACCCTGCGGGCGGAGAGCAGCACGTCGATACCACCGCCGGAGCCGAGGTCGAGGACCACCTGGCCGGGCTCGAGCTCGGCCAGGGCGGTCGGGTTGCCGCAGCCCAGCGAGGCGAGCACCGCCTCCACCGGAAGCCCGGAGACCTGCGCCGCTTCGTAGAGGTCCGTGGTGATGGGATCTGTCGTGCCGCAGCCGCAACTACTTCCGCAGCATGAACTCCCCTGCCCTGCAGCGGCCCGCAATGCTGCCTGCCCGTACTTTTCCCGCACGATTTCCTTGATGCCGTCCGTCATGATCCTATCGCTCCGACAAGGGTGGAATGGGTCAGCAACAGGTGATGGTCCGCCAGGCGCCGGGACGCGCCTCGCGAACGAGATGCAGCGCGCCCGCCATTTCCTCGAGCGCCTCGGGCCGCAGGCGATAGTGCACCCAGCGCCCGTCCTTCCGGTCAGCCACCAGCCCCGCGTCCTTCAGGGCCTTGAGGTGGAACGACAGCCGCGACTGGGCGGCGTCGACGGCCGCCATGAGGTCGCAGACGCAGTGCTCCCCGTCGGCCAGCAGTTCCACGAGGTGCAGCCGGGTGGGGTCGGACAGGGCGTGGAACAGCTTGGCCACCCGTTCCCGGGTGGCGGCGTCCTGCGGCGTGCGAGACTTGGCTGCGGTCGTCATGGATCCATTATATCAACAATTCTTGATATGTCAAGGACGGCAACCTCCAGGCTGTTTCCTTACCCCCGGGCCAATCGGTGCGCGAGCCCCTCGACCAGCCTGCTCCTCCGGCACTGGAGTTCACGCCCGGCGGACGGATC
>DAOMFQ010000278.1:0-3112 GCA_035429905.1 Gemmatimonadales bacterium | reverse complement strand
ATTGCGCGGATGCTGGCGGAGCGGGCTGGAAACGAAGCGGCCCGCGCCTGAGCGCGGGCCGCGAATCACACCTTGGCCTCGGGGGCCGCACGGCGCCGGCGGCGTCGGCGCGGGCCCTCGCGGTCGGGCCGTTTGGCGGCTGCGTACGCCGACTGCACCAGCAGCACGAGCCGGTCGGACGCGGCGCCCGTCCCCGGCACCTCCACCCAGCGGCCGAACGAGGCGTTCCCGTTCACCAGGAACGGCCGCGCCGCCTTGGCCTCCAGCAGTTCCTCGCGCTCCCCTTCCGGCAGCTTGAGCACCACCAGGTCCTCGCGCAGGAAGGCGAACATCCGGCGGCCGTGGAAGAAGGCCTCCGCGCCGAACATCCGGCGGGTGGTCACATTCGGCAGGTCGGCCAAGGCGGCCTGGACCAGCCTGTAGGCATCGGATGTCGGACGAACCATGTGGCCGCGGCCTGTGAAGCTGGGTGAAGAGGGGCGGCTAAAGTGCAGCGCGGACAGCCGTTCCGCTAGGCCCTCCCCCCTCAGGGCCCGGAAGAGCCCAGGAGTCCGGGGGTGCAAGGCCGGGGCCAGCGGGCGACGGGTGCGGATGGGTGGGGACGCTGCCCTGCTGTTCTGGAGACTAACTACAAACAGGGCAATGACTTGGAGCTTGATCAGGAAGCCACAGTGTCCGGGATTCCCGCAAGGGTCTCGCGCTCGCGCCACCAAGGGACCCACCAGTTCGTGCGACCACAATAGGCACCGCCGGTCTCGGACTTCACGCAGTAGGTGCTTCCGCCGGCAACGATCTCCTCGATTCGGATGGATGGGGTAATCATTATCGGCGGTCCAATCCAGACGTCACAACATCCAGGTTCGCCCCAGACGTAGCCGAGGCCGTATCGCGACCTTCCGTAGGTGCCGTTGTAGCCATCGGAGACGATCGTCGCCAGCGCTTCGGCAACAGGAACGACTGCGGGAGGATCCCCCGGCTTCAGCTCCGTCACTGGGAAGCTCCCGAAACTCCCGAAGTCTTCACCGAAGCAGGACGCCACCCCTCCAAACTGAATCCCGCACGTGGCCAAGGCCCCAGTGGCAATGCTGGCGTACTGATGTCCCGGCACTGGTCGTACCGGAAGCGGATACACGGCCTCCGGGAGCGGGCGGAATTCCCCATGTGACCTGTCCCCCCAACACCACACTTCACCAGCCGGGTCGAGAGCACACGAGCGGTCGCCCCCCACCGAGACGCTTCGGAAGTTGACTCCGCCGACGACGGCCCGCGGGACGGCCGACGCCGTGCTGTCCCCAGTCCCCAGCTGGCCGCGGTGATTCGCCCCCCAGCACAGGACCCCGGAGGACTGACTCACCGCGCACGCGTGGGCAAACCAGATATTGGAGATCGTGAGGGAGTTGGCGTCACCGATGCCGGGCACTTGAACGGGCGTCGGCTGATACGGCTGTGAGGCCGAAGGGCCGGCTACCCCGGACACCGACCGACCCCAACACCAAACGCCGCCGGCCTGCACGATGGCGCAGGTAGTACCATTGAGCGTGGCGACAATCTGCTTCACAGGGTCAAGGCCTTTCACATAGGTGGGCACTGCAGCGAATTGGCTCACCGAATCGCTGATACCTAGTGAGCCGAAGGAGGTGCCCCCCCAACAGACCGCACGCTGATCCAGAAGGGCCGCGCAGGCGTAGCCTTCTCCCGCCGTGATCTGAGCGACATGCAGCACCGTCGCCGTCGCCTCGAATTCGGCTGGGGTGTCCGCCGGCCCCGCTGCCGCACGCGCCACCTGCGTGCCCTCCGGCAGGCCCAGCGTCCAGACCGCGTAGCTCCGCCCCTTGGCATCGGTGGTGCCGGCCGTGGAATCATCGGGGCTCGGAGACACCACCGCGACCCGCCCCCCCTGCCCCGCCGACCAGTGCACCGGCTCCCCCGCAACCGGCTTCCCCTCCGCGTCGCGCAGCTCCGCCACGAGCGTCTCGGCCACGGCCCATCCCGCCGTGGCGGCGAAGGGACCCGTGGTGACGGCCACGACGTGGTAGGGCGTATCCTCCCCGACGGGATCGTTGCAGGCGGCGAGGAGCGCGACGGACAGGACCGACAGGAGCGGCAGGGTTGAGCGACGGCAGGAAGGAGCCATGAGGCACCTCACGACTTGGTTTCGAGCAACTCCCGTAGCGCGGCCACCGCCCCCACGCTCTCGCAGATCCGGACCACCGTCTCGCCGATCTTGTTGTTCGGCGTCGAGGCGCCGGCGGTGAGCCCGATGCGGCGGGCGCCCTCGAGCCATCCCGCCGTCGTGACCTCCCGCTTGGTGCGGATCGGCTGGTGGCGCACCGCGCCGCCGGCCACGTCAATGCAGTCGGCGTCCTCGATGTGCACCGTGCGCACCCCGCGGGCCTCGCAGAGCGCCGCCAGGTTGCAGGTGTTGCTCGAGTTGTACCCGCCCACCACCACCATCAGGTCGAGCGGCTCCTCGAGCAGCGCCAGCACCGCGTCCTGCCGCTCCTGCGTGGCCGAGCAGATGGTGTCGAAGCTGCGGAAGTGCTCGTCGGCATGCGCCTCGCCGTAGCGCCGGGCCAGGCTCCTCCCGAACTCCGCCGCGATCGCCAGCGACTCACCCGCCAGCATCGTGGTCTGGTTGGCGATGCCCACCCGCTCCAGGTCCCGCGCGAAGTCGAAGCCGGGGGAGGTCTTGCCGGCAAACTGCCGCGCCAGCGCCGCCGCGTCGCCCCGCCCCTCGATGAAGTCGCACACCTGCCGCGCCTCGGCCATGTCATATACCACCAGGTAGCGGCCGCCGGGGTGCTTCATCACCTGGCTGGCGGTGGCCTTCGTCTCCTCGTGGTAGTGCTTGCCGTGGATGACCGCCGTGAAGCCGTCCCGCGCGTACGACTCGACCCGCTTCCAGACGTTGAGCACCGAGCCGCAGGTGGTGTCCACCAGGACGGACCCGACCGCCCGAAGCCGCTCGAAGTCGCGGATGGTGACGCCGAAGGCCGGCATGATCACCACGTCGTCGGGGGTGAGGCGCGCAAAATCGAACTCCCCGTCGGCGCCGTGCTCCAGGATGCGGATCCCCATCTGCTCGAGCCGCGCGTTCACGTGGGGGTTGTGG
>DAOMFQ010000277.1:0-3149 GCA_035429905.1 Gemmatimonadales bacterium | reverse complement strand
GCGCCGCTGTCGTTGCCGAGGCGGTGCGAGGCGTAGCCGACGCAGGCGGCGGCCTCCGGCGAGTCGGGATGCGCCGACACTGCGAATTCGAAGAAGCGGTGGGCCTGGGCCAGGAGCCCCTCGCGGAAGAGGGCGCGGCCCAGCTGCAGCATCAGTTCGTGGTCGTCGCGGAAGCCGAGCGCCACGACGCGCTCGAAGGCGGCCAGGGCGCCGCCGCGATCGCCGATCTTCAGGAGGGACTCACCGAGCCCGGCCAGCGCGTCTTCGTGGTCGGGGTCCTGTGCGATGGCGCGTTCGAAGCTGCGCCGTGCCCAGGCGTATTCCTCGCGCGCGAGATAGGCGTAGGCCATGCCTACGTGCAGTTCGACCGCGTGCGGGTAGAGCGTCACCCCGACGCGGAGCAGGTCCAGCGCTTCGTCGTACCGGCCTTCGTTATAGAGGGAATGGGCGTTCTCGTCGTATTCGTCGGAGCTGAGAAAGCTATCCGACATCGGCGGTGCCTCCGGAGGCAGGTTGACCCAAAGTAGGATAGGGAGGGGGTCCGCCGCAAGAGTAGGGATGACAGGGAGTTGCGGGGTGGGCCGGCGGCCGGGGCCGGGGGTTGACAGGGGCGGGCGGCGAAATATGTTACTGACCGGTCAGTTACTAATTTCAGCGCCCGGAGCCCATGAGTCCGACCCGTCGCCGCGCACCGCGCCCCCGCTGGCACCGTCGCCCCGAAGCCCGCCACGAGGAAATCATCGCGGCGGCCACCGAAGTGTTCGCCACCGCGGGCTTCGCGCGCACCAAGCTCGAGGACGTCGCGCGGCGCGCCCAGGTGAGCAAGGGCACCCTCTACCGGTACTTCGACTCCAAGGAAGCGCTCTTCCGCGCGATGGTGCGCGCCAACGTGGTGACCGTCCTCGCGGCGGGCGAGGAGTTCATCCGCGGCTACCAGGGCACCTCGCGCGAGCTGCTCGCGCTGCTCATCCGCCGCATGTGGGACACCATGCGCGACCCGCCCATGGCCTCGATCGTCCGCCTGGTCCACTCGGAGCTCCACGAGTTTCCCGAACTCGGCCGCTTCTACTTCGAGGACGTGATCCTCCGCGGCCGCCGCATGATCAAGTCGGTGCTCGACCGCGGCGTGGCGAGCGGCGAGTTCCGCGCCGACCTGCACGGCTTCGCGTCCCGCGGGCTGCCGCACCTGATGGTGTTCTCGGCGCAGACCCAGTGCTTCTTCGCCACCATGGACCCCGAGCGCCTGGGCGACGACCAGGTGCTCGAGGGCATCCTCGACCTCTTCCTCCACGGCGTCGAGGCCCGGCCACCGGCCGGCCCGGCGGCATGACCATGCCCCACTGGCTTCGTTCTTCCGCGCTGGCGCTGGCCGGCGCGCTCGCCGCGAGCCCGCTCGCCGCGCAGGCCGCGCCCCAGGTGCCCACCGAACTCTCCCTGCTCGGGGCGGTCAGCCTCGGCCGGCAGCAGGCGGTGGCCGCCACCCTGGCGAACCTCAACGCGCAGCTGGCCCAGAACAAGGTGGACATCCGGCGCGCCGACCTGCTCCCGCAGCTGTCCGCGAATGGCGCCGTCGCCCCGCAGACCGTCAACCTCGAGCAGTTCGGCTTGCCGACCGCCGTCGGCGTCACGCCGCCGTTCACGCTCTACGCGGCCCAGCTCCGCGCCAGCCAGGTGATCTTCGACGCCAGCGTCATCGAGCGCCTCAAGGCCGCCTCCGATTCCGCGAAGGTGGCGGGGCTCGACGCCCAGCACGCCGGGAGCCTGATGGGTGCGGCCGCCGGCCTCGCCTACCTCCGCGTGCTGGCGGCCACCGAGACGGTCGCGGCGCGTGTGGCGGACAGCGCCATCGCCGCCACCCTGTTGGCGCAGGCCCGCCAGTTCCAGGCGGCCGGCGTCACCCCCGCCATCGACCTCACGCGCAACGAGGTGAACGCCCGCACCGTACAGTCGGAGTTGCTCGCCGCCCGCAACGAGCTCGGGCGCGCCCGGCTCGACCTGCTCCGGATCCTGAACCTGCCGCTCGACGCGCCGCTGCGGTTGACCGACAGCCTCGGGACGCCGCCGGCCGACGTGCCGCTCGCCCCCGGGCTCGCGGTGCCGTTCGCCATGGAACACCGCGCGGACGTGACCGCCGAGACGGGACGCACCGAGGTGGCCCGCAAGAGCCTCCGCGCCATCAACGACGAAAACCTGCCGAGCCTCGGCTTCCAGGGCCAGTGGGAGTGGTCCGGCCAGGAAACCGACCGGATGCTCTACAGTTACCGCCTCCTGTTCGGCATCCAGGTCCCGATCTTCGACGGGCTCCGGCGCCAGCGCCGCGCGACGGAGCAGTCGCTCCGCCTCGACGCGCAGCTGCTCCGGCAGCAGGACGTGTCTCGCCAGGCCGAGCAGGAAGTGCGCCGTGCCCTGCTCGACCTGGGCACCGCCGAAAGCGCCGTGGCGATCGCCACCGACCGCGTCGAGCTCGCCGCGCTGGAGCTGCAGCAGGCACGCGAGCGGTTCGAGGCCGGCGTGGCCGGCAGCGTGGAAACCACCCAGGCCCAGGCCGTCGTGGTGGCGGCCCGGAACGCGCTCATCCAGGCCCGCGCCAGCTACGGGGTGGCCCGCATCAACCTGTATCAGTCCCTCGGCGTCCTCGACCGGCTCCAGTAACCCGACCACACCCATCACCGACACGAGCATGACCGCCACCTTGCAGATCGACGAGGCTCCGGCCGCCGCGCGCGACCCGATCCCCTCATCCCCGCGCAGCGGGTCGAAGGTCCCTCTCGCACTTCTGGCCCTCTTCCTCCTCGGCGGCGGCGGCTGGGCCATTCGCAGCTGGCTGTACGGGCGGAGCCACGTGAGCACCGACAACGCGCAGGTGGACGGCCACATCACGCCGGTGGCCCCCAAGGTCGGGGGGTTCGTCCTCCGGGTGCTGGTGGAGGAGAACCAGCCGGTCCACGAGGGCGACACGCTGGTCACGATCGACGCGCGCGACGCCCGTGCCCGGCTGCTGCAGGCCCAGGCCGACCTGGCCCTGGCGCGCTCGATGGCCGGCACGAACCGGCGCGCGGGGCAGATGCAGGCGCAGCTCTCGGCCAGCCGCGCGAACGCGGCGGGGGCCCAGGCCACGGTGCTCTCCGCCGAGGCGTCGGTGCGGAAGG
>DAOMFQ010000276.1:0-3167 GCA_035429905.1 Gemmatimonadales bacterium | reverse complement strand
GCAATGGCCGGCGTGCCCGCCTCGAACTTCGCAGGCAGCGGAGCGAAGGTGGTGCCGGCAAAGCTCACGGTGTGGATCATGTCGCCGCCGCCCTGCCAGGGCGGCATCGCGTCGAGCAGTTCGGTGCGGCCCCACAGCATGCCGACCCCGGTAGGGCCAAACATCTTGTGCCCCGAACAGGCGTAGAAATCGCACCCGAGGGCCTGGACGTCGATCGGCGTGTGCGGCGCGGCCTGGGCGCCGTCCACCAGCACGACCGCGCCCACCTCGTGGGCCATCCGGGTCATTTCGGCCACCGGGTTGATGGTGCCGAGGGCGTTGGAAATGTGCACCACGCCGACGATCCGGGTCCTGGGGCTGAGCATCCGGCGGTAGGCGTCGAGGTCCACCTCGCCCGCGTCGGTGATGGGGATGGCCCGGACGACGGCGCCGGTCTGCCCGGCCACCAGCTGCCAGGGCACGATGTTGCTGTGATGCTCCATCGTGGTAAGCAGGATTTCGTCGCCGGGGCGGAGGGTGGTCCGACCGTAGCTCTGGGCCACAAGGTTGATCCCCTCGGTCGTGCCACGGACGAACAGGACCTCGTGGGCGGCCGGCGCGTTCAGGAACGCGCGCCCCTCCTCCCGCACCGCGTCGAACGCCAGCGTGGCGCGCTCGCTCAGGTAGTGCACCCCGCGGTGGATGTTGGCGTTTTCCTCTGCCAGGAAGCGCCGCACGGTTTCGATGACGACCAGCGGCTTCTGCGAGGTGGCCGCATTGTCCAGATAGACCAGCGGCTTCCCGCCGACCTTCGTGGCCAGGATCGGGAAGTCGGCGCGGATGGCCTGGACGTCCAGCCCAGAGGCGGGGACGCGGGGAAGCGGGGAAGTCGTGGCGGTCGACACGGTCAACTCGTTGCCTTCGCAGCTGATCCGCTGACCCGCCGACCCGCCTCCAGCAACCAGGCCCGCATCAGGTCCTCGAGGTGATCTACCACCGGGCGGCTGCGGATTTCTTCGAGCACGTCCGCGGCGAAGGCGTAAGTCAACAGGGTCCGCGCCTCGGCCTCGGGAATCCCGCGGCTCCGGCAGTAGAACAGCGGCACGGCGTCGAGGCTGCCCACCGTGGCGCCGTGGGTGCACTTCACGTCGTCCGCGAAGATCTCCAGTTGCGGCTTGGTGTCCACCTTGGCCGTGGCGGAGAGCAGCAGGTTCTTGTTGGTCTGCTTCCCGTCCGTCTTCTGCGCCACGGGGTGGACGTACACCTTGCCGTTGAACACGCCGTGGGCGTGCCCGTCGAGGATGCCCTTGTACACCTCCCAGCTCGTGCAGTTCGGCGCGGCGTGCTCGATCCGGGTCTGGTGGTCCACGTGCTGTCGGCCGTTGCCGAGGTACAGCCCGTACAGCGTGGCGTGCGCACCGGGGCCCGCGAGGGTGGTGTAGATGTTGGTGCGCGAGAGCGCCGCGCCCACCGCAAAGGAGAATGAGTTGAGATAGCTGTCCCGCTCCTGGCGCACCTCGAGGGTGGCCAGGTGGAAGGCCTCCGCGCTCTCCCGCTGCACCTTGCAGTGGTCGAACCGGGCGCCGGTGGCCAGGTTCGCCTCGGTGACGGTGTTGGTGAGCGCCACGCCGTCGGCCAGCGCCACGAAGCTCTCCACCACCGAGGCCGACGCGTTGGCGCCCAGGATCACCACGTTGCGCGGGTGGGTGGCGCCCAACGCGGTACGGCCGTCGGTCACGAAGAGGACGTGAATTGGCGTGTCGACAGCGGCACCGGCCGGCAAGACCAGCGCATAGCCGTCGGCGAAGGCGGCGGCGTTCTGCCCCACCAGCGCGGCGGCCGCGGGCTGGGCCGCCAGGCGGCCCAGGGTGCCTTCCACGAGTTCCGGCGCGTCGGCGAGCAGCGCGGCGAGGGGGCCAAGGTGCGCGCCCGCCGGCAGGCCCGTCACGCGGGAGAGCGACGGCTGATAGCGGCCGTTGGCGAACACCAGCCGCGGCCATTCGGCGTGGCCGAAGAGGAACGGGGCGATGTCGTCCGCCGTGAGGGCGCCGGCGGCGCGCGCCGGGGCGAACCCGGCCCTGGCGATCGGCGCGAGGTCGGTGAAGCGCCAGTCCTCGTCCCGGGGCGTGGGTAGCCGGAGCGCCTCGAAGCGCGCGGCACCCGCCCGGCGTAGCTCGGCCAGCCAGGCCGGTTCCGCGTTGCGTGGCACGACGGGACGGGAGGTCGTGGCGGTCACGCCGGGGCCCCCGCCGCCTCGGTCAGCCATTCGTACCCGCGGGCCTCGAGCTCGTGCGCCAGCTCCTTGCCGCCCGACCGCACGATCCGGCCGCCGGCGAGCACGTGCACGAAGTCGGGCACGATGTGGTCGAGGAGCCGCTGGTAGTGGGTCACCACGATGGTGGCGCTGTCGGGGCGGCGGAGCGCGTTGACCCCGTGGGCCACGATCTTGAGCGCGTCGATGTCGAGGCCGGAGTCGGTTTCGTCGAGGATGGCGAGCCTCGGCTCGAGCACCGCCATCTGGAGGATCTCGTTCCGCTTCTTTTCACCGCCGGAGAATCCGGAGTTGACCGCGCGGCTCATGATCTCGGGGCCCCACTCGACCAGCTTGAGCTTGTCCTCGAGCAGGTCGAGGAAGTCCATCGGATCGAGCTCCTCGAGCCCCTGCGCCTTGCGCTTGGCGTTGTAGGCGGCCCGCAGGAAGTAGGCGTTGGTCACGCCCGGGATCTCGACCGGGTACTGGAAGGCCAGGAAGACACCGGCCTGCGCGCGCTCCTCGGGCTCCAGCTCCAGGAGGTCCTGCCCCTGGTACGTGACCGAGCCGCCGGTGACCTCGTAGGCCGGGTGGCCGGCGAGCACCTGGGCCAGCGTGCTCTTGCCGCTGCCGTTGGGGCCCATGATGGCGTGCACCTCGCCCGCGTTGACGCTGAGGCTGATGCCGCGGAGGATTTCGGTGCCGCCGGCGGTGGCGGTCAGGTCGCTGATTGCAAGCACGTGCGTGTTCTCCTTAACCGACGCTGCCTTCGAGGCTGATGCCGAGCAGCTTCTGCGCCTCGACGGCGAATTCCATGGGCAGGTTCTGGAAGACGTCCTTGCAGAACCCGTTGACGATCATCGAGATCGCGTCCTCGGTGTTGAGGCCGCGCTGCTTGCAGTAGAAGATCTGGTCCTCGCCGATCTTCGACGTGGAG
>DAOMFQ010000275.1:0-3191 GCA_035429905.1 Gemmatimonadales bacterium | reverse complement strand
CAGGACCGGCGGACCGACATCTACCTGGTGCCGAACTTCGGGGAGGTGCTGAAGGAGTAGGGCAGGAAGACGTCCCCGGCGGTATATTTGAAGGCGGCCCAACCCCGGGCCCCACGAGGACTTCGATGACCGATACGCCGCCTGTGGCCTCCCCCGAGGCCGAGACGACCGAGAAGGCTATTGACTGGAACGCGATGCTCGCCCCCTACCGCCAGCCGGTGGCGTGGAAGAGCGGCTTCCAGCTGGCCTCCACCGCCTTTCTTCTCGCCCTGTTCTGGGGCCTCGCGGCTTGGAGCCTGCAGGTCGGCTACTGGCTCACCCTGATCCTGGCCGTCCCCGCGTCGATGATGATCGCGCGGCTCTTCATGCTCCAGCACGATTGCGGACACGGGTCGTTCTTCCGATCCCAGAGGCTCAACAACCTGGTCGGGGGCGCCCTCGGCGTCATCACGCTGGTGCCCTACGCCTACTGGAGGCGCACCCACGCCATCCACCACGCCACCAGTGGCAACCTCGACGTCCGCGGCCTCGGCGACATCGACACCCTCACGGTGAAGGAGTACCTCAGCCGCTCCCGCATGAAGCGCCTGATGTACCGGCTCTACCGCCACCCCGCCGTGCTGCTCCTCGTGGGCCCCACCTGGCAGTTCGTCCTCAAGCACCGGCTTCCGCTCGACGTCCCGCGTTCCTGGAAGCGCGAACAGGTCGGCGTCCAGCTCACCAACCTGGCGCTGGCCGGGGTGATCGTGCTGATGGTCTGGTGGCTCGGCTGGAAGGCGTTCCTGATGGTGCAGGCACCGATCACCCTCATCACCGGCGCCATCGGCGTGTACCTGTTCTACGTGCAGCACCAGTACGAGGACACCTACTGGCGCTACCGCGAGGCGTGGAACTACTTCGCGGCCGGGCTCGAGGGAGCGTCGCACCTCACCATGCCGAAGGTGCTGCAGTGGGCCACCGCCAACATCGGGCTGCACCACATCCATCACATCGCGAGCCGGATCCCCAACTACCACCTCCAGCGCGCCTACGACAACCACCCCGAACTCCGCGAAGTCACGCGGCTCTCGCTCTGGCAGAGCGTCCGGACCCTTCGGCTCACGCTCTGGGACGAGGACGCGAAGCAGCTCGTGGGGTTCCGGGAGCTCCGCGGCATCCGGAACCGGATCTCCGCCCAGCTCGAGGCCGGCTCAGCCATCCTCGCCACCAAGCCCGAGGCGGTACCGGTCTCGTGGCGGTGAGCACGCCGCGCGTCCTCCGCGCCGCGCCGCTGGTCGCCCTGCTCCTCCTCGCCGCCCGCCCCGCCACGGCGCAGGAGCTCCGGTACGAGGTGGCGTTTCCCAACGCCGTCCATCACGAGGCCCAGATTACCCTGACCGTGGCCGGCCTCCCGCGCCGGCCGGTCCAGTTCCAGATGAGCCGGTCGTCTCCCGGCCGGTACGCCCTCCACGAATTCGCCAAGAACGTCTACGCGGTGCGCGCCGAGGACGGCCAGGGCAAGGCGCTCGCCATCACACGGCCCGACCCGTATTCCTGGCTGGTCACGGGGCACGCGGGCACGGTCAAGTTCACCTACACGCTCTACGCCGACCGCGCGGACGGCACCTACAGCCAGGTGGACGACACCCACGCCCACCTCGACATGCCGGCCACCTTCATCTGGATCCGCGGCCTGGAGACGTGGCCGATGGCGGTCGCGTTCCAGGTGCCCGCAGAATCCCGCTGGAAGGCCGCCACCCAACTCTATCCGACTGCCGATCCGCTTCGCTTCACCGCGCCGAACCTGCAGTACTTCATGGACAGCCCGGTGGAGCTGAGCGACTTCGCGCTCCGCCAGTGGACGGTGAGTACGCTGGCCGGCAACTTCCCCGTTCGGCTGGCGCTGCACCACCAGGGCACCGACGCCGAACTCGACGCGTACGTCGAGATGCTGAAGAAGGTGGTCCAGCAGGAGATCGCGGTGTTCGGCGTGACGCCGCGCTACGATGTGGGGAGTTACACCTTCATCGCGGACTACCTGCCGTGGGCCTCGGGCGACGGGATGGAGCACCGCAACTCCACCATCATCACCTCGAGCCGCCCGCTGAGCACCAGTGCCACGGGCCTCCTCGGCACGGCGTCGCACGAGTTCTTCCACTCGTGGAACGTGGAGCGCATCCGGCCGAAGGGACTGGAGCCCTTCGACTTCACGCGGGCCAACATGTCGGGGGAACTCTGGTTCGCGGAGGGGTTCACCAGCTATTACGGCCCGCTCTTCCTGCGGCGCGCCGGAATCACCACGCCGACCGACTACGCGCACAACCTGTCCGGCAGCATTAACGCCGTCATCAACGATCCGGGCCGCCAGTTCGCGAGCCCGGTGGAAATGAGCCAGCAGGCCCCCTTCGTGGACGCGGCCACCTCGATCGACCCGACCAACGAGGACAACACCTTCATCTCGTATTACACCTGGGGCTCGGTGCTCGGGCTGGCGCTCGACCTGTCGCTGCGGAAGGAATTCGGGAAGCCGCTCGACGGCTACATGCGGATGATGTGGACCAAGTACGGCCAGTCCGAGGTGCCGTACACCCTGCAGGACCTGCAGACGACGCTCGTCGAGTATTCCGGGAGCAAGGAGTTCGCGGACTCGTTCTTCACGCGGTACATCCTGGGCCGCGAGGTGCCCGACATGGCGGCGCTGCTCGCGCAGGCGGGCCTCCTCCTCCGGCCCCGCAATCCGGACGCCGCCTGGCTCGGCCCGGTGCGGCTCGACATCGACTCGGCGGGCGGCCGGATCGACGGCCCGACCCTCATCGGCTCACCGCTCTACGCGGCGGGCCTCGACCGGGGCGACGTGATCCTCACCCTCGACGGCACGCCCCTCACCTCCGACAGCGCCTGGCAGGCGGTCAAGGCCGCGCACAAGCCGGGCGACGTCATCCCGGTGACCTACCAGGGCCGGGGACGGAAGAGCATGGTGCATGCGACATTCGCGGCGGACACGCGGCTCGAGGTCGTCACCTACGAGGAAGCGGGCCGACCGGTGACCGACGAGATGAACAAGTTTCGGCAGAGCTGGGTCGGCGCACGCAACTGATTCCCTACCGGCCGCTCCGACGCGCCTTCGCGGCGGCCTGCATCACCGCCTGGATCTCCGCGAGTTCCCTCGGGGCCTTCGAGAGCCACTCCACGCCGCTGGACGTGACCAGGTA
>DAOMFQ010000274.1:0-3192 GCA_035429905.1 Gemmatimonadales bacterium | reverse complement strand
GGGCGTGGTGGCCGAGTGGTTGAAGGCAGCGGTCTTGAAAACCGCCGAACCGGAAACGGTTCCGTGAGTTCGAATCTCACCCACGCCGCTCAAATGCCGATGGACACGGAACAGGGCGGAGGGGACGGCCCGGGCCACGCCCGGATCGTCTCCCCCGCCCTGTCGCCTTGTGGGGCCGCGGTGGCTACCGGCGCGCCATGAAGGACAGGCCCACGCTCAGGTATTGGTACGAGCCCGACTCGCCGCCGAGGTACTTCCCGGCGTTCGCGGGGTAATTGTACTTCCCGAAGATGGCGATCTCCTTCTGGGCCCCCTTGTTGAGGATGAACCCCAGTTCGGGAGCGAACCCCATGATCCAGTTGTTGGTGGTCACGGTGCCCGGCCCGACGTCCATCAGCTGCTTCATGTAATAGACGCCGACGCCGAGGCCGATGTAGGTCTGGATCTTGCCGCCGGCCTTGCTGTAGAGGTGTCCGGTCACGAGCAGCGGGAAGATGTTCATCGAGCGATACTGTTCGCCGGAGACCGTGCCGCCCGGAAAGAAGATCGGATCCGTGGTGCTCTCGTAGAATGCGGTGTAGCCGAGCGAGACGCCGATCGTCGCGTTGGGGTTGAGGAAGCGACGGCCTTCGACCGAGAAGCCGAGCCAGCTGTCGTTGCCGATGAAGTTGTCACTGAGGTCGCCCGCCGGGTTGGCCCAGGAGTAGGTCAGGCCGCCGAGGACCTGGGCCTGGGTGGGCACGGCACCGGCCAGGCCGATGCCAGCGAGCAGCAGCGCTACGCGGAGTCGGGGGGTCATGGCGTGCTCCGGCCGATATAGGGTGACTGCGCGAACGCCTGGTTGATCCCGTCGGCGATGCCGGCCGCGAGGGCGGAGGAGGAGGAGCCGCTCACCACGCCGTTGATCCCGGCGAGCCACACCACTGGCGGCCGGGAAACGGCCGGCGGCACCCCGTCGGCCAGGTTGGCCATGGGAATGAAGAGGGTACCGGTGCTGTAGGTGTATCCGATGACGTCGCCGGGGTAGTCGGGAATCCACCCGGTGCAGATCCACGGATACGCCCAGCCCCACACGAGGCACCAGTCGGCGCCGGCATAGTCGTAGTTCTCGTTGACGAGGACGGCCGGGTTGAGCGTCAGGTCTGCAAGGGCGGGGTCGACCGCTCGTGTGTACCCCCGAGAGATCATGTTGGCGGCGATCCGCGCGACGATGAGGCTGTCGTAGACGTGCGAGACGTTGTCCGGCGTGCCCAGGTGGACCACGCTGTCGGGGACGTAGAAGGTGGCCGCCGAATCGAACGCGAAGAGCGAATCGTACACGGTGGTGATGGAGGCGTAGTCGGTGCCCTCGCTGGCGCGTTCGGGGTAGCAGGCCGAGAGGCCGGCCCCGATCGCCGCGGCGAGCCCGAACGCCCGCAGGATCTTGCGCATCAATGGCTCCAGGAGTGGTGGTGTGGTGCCGGAAGATAGCCTGAAGACGACGGAGGAACCACCCACCACACACCAGCCGGTCGGGGTTGCGTAAACCCTTCCCCGATGCCAGTTTCCTCGCGCGTTGGAGCGGTGGCCGAGTGGCTGAAGGCGGCGGTTTGCTAAACCGTTATAGGGGTCTAAAGCTCCTATCGGGGGTTCGAATCCCCCCCGCTCCGTGAGTCGAGGACTGAGGATCTGGGTCCTCAGTCCTTTTTCTATGGTGCCCTTATGACGGTCCGCGTCCGCTTCGCCCCCTCCCCCACCGGGTACCTCCACGTCGGCGGCGCCCGCACGGCGCTGTTCAACTGGTTGTACGCGCGCAAGGTCGGAGGCATCCACATCCTCCGGATCGAGGACACCGACCGCGAGCGCAGCACCGAGGCCCACACCCAGGTCATCCTCGACGGGCTCCGCTGGCTCGGCATCGAGTGGGACGAAGGCCCCTTCTTCCAGGGAGCCTCCGTCGCGCGGCACCGCGCGGACGCGGAGCGGATGCTCGCCGAAGGAAAGGCCTACCGGTGCTTCTGCACCGCCGCGGATCTCGACGCCCAGCGCCAGGCGCTGGCCGGGCAGAAGGTCGCCTTCCGCTATGACGGCCGGTGCGGGCGCCTGCCCGCGGCGGAGAGCGCCTCCCGCGCCGCCGCCGGCACCCCGTTCGCCATCCGTTTCCGCATGCCGCAGGGGGAGATTGCCTGGGATGACGCCGTGCACGGGCGCATCAGCTTCCAGGGGCACGACCTCGACGACCTGGTCATCCTGCGCAGCGACGGCACGCCAATCTACAACCTCGCGGTGGTGTCGGACGACATCGAGATGCGGATCACCCACGTCATCCGCGGCGACGACCACGTCTCCAACACCCCCAAGCAGATCGCCCTCTACCGCGCGCTGGGCCACGAGCCGCCAATCTTCGCGCACGTGCCGATGATCCTCGGCGCCGACGGGAAGAAGCTCTCCAAGCGGCACGGCGCCACGGCCGTGGGCGACTACCAGGACAAGGGCATCCTGCCGGCGGCGATGCGCAACTTCCTCGCCCTGCTCGGCTGGAGCCCCGGCGGCGACCGGGAAATCCTGCCCGAGGCCGAGATGATCGCGGCGTTCTCGCTGGAGGGCATCCAGAAGAAGCCGGCGGTCTTCGACGTCGCCAAGCTGGAGTGGATGAACGGGCAGTACCTCTCCCAGCTCACGGCCGACGAGCTCCTGGCGCCGACCGAGCGGGAGCTCGGCCGAATGGGCGTGGCCGTGGGCAGCCGCGACATCCGCCCCGTGATCGACGCGGTCAAGGCGCGCTCCCGGACCATCCTCCACATCGCCGAGCAGGTGGCGGCCCGGCTCGACGCAGGGCGCGTGGTGCGTGACGCCAAGGGAGACCAGCTGGCCCAGAAGTTGGGGGCCACCTTCGGCGCAAACCTCACGCTGGTGGCCGACGCCCTCGATCGGATCCCGGCCGCGGAGTGGACCGTCGACCGGATTCTCGTGGACCTGAAGGCGCTCGCGGAGGCCCGTGGAGCCAAGCTGGGCGACCTGCTGCAGCCAGTGCGTGTGGTGCTCACCGGCTCGACGGTCTCCGAGCCGGTCAACGACCTGCTGGTGGTCGTCGGCCGCGACCAGAGCCTCGCGCGCATCCGCGCGGCTTCACGGGGGTAGCCAACGCGTACGCTCCTTGACCTCACCCACCGGCAAGTACTGCTCGGCCGTTTCCGGAGCCTCCGCCCCGAA
>DAOMFQ010000273.1:0-3201 GCA_035429905.1 Gemmatimonadales bacterium | reverse complement strand
CCTGCCATGCTGTCTGTCCCGAGCTGGCCTGCACCAGCTCCACCACCAGCTGGACGTCGGTGTTGGTCACCGGCGTGGTGGTGCTGGTGGAAATGCCACCGCCCCACCCATACCCGTACCCATAGCCATAGCCATAGGGGCCGTACCCGCCGTAGTACGGCGTGGCGCCGACGCCCGTCGTGGTGGTCACGTACGACGTGCTCTGGCTGATCCCGACGAAGTACCGGATGTTGAAGGTGGACGGCTGGCTGCTGTCCACCACCCGGTAGCCCTTGGCGGCGAGCTGCGCCGCGATGGCCTTCTGGATCCGGGCGTGCATGATGTCGTTCGAGACCTCGGGGCTCACCTGGTTGGTGCCCTCGGAGGTGCCGCCATGGAAGGCCACCGTGGCTCCGGCAGGGATCGGGATGGCCGGATTGGCCTGCCCGGTGATGGACGGCGGTGAGCACCCGGCGGCCGCCGCCGCCAGGCCGGCGAGCAGCGCGAGGGGACGGAGCCGGAGGAGAGTCGGGGAAACGGACACGGGCGGCCTCGAGAGTGGGGGTATCGCCGCCGGACTGCCCGGCGGGCCTCACTTGAAGACTACCCGGGCGGCTCCGGTTGCACACCCCCCCGCCCGGGGCGCCGTTGACCCTCCCCGGCCACCCGGCTATTTTCGCTCCCGCACCGTGGCACAGTAGGCATTCCGCTGGATCGCGTGCCGAGTCCCCCTGACTCAGAACTCCAACCCTTCCCAGGCCGTTGCCCCGCAAGCACCGGTCGGGGCTGTGCCACGTCATCACCTTCTTGACCCTGGAGTGGCTGTGATCCGGTTTTCCCGCTCGTTCCGTTCCCTCCTCGCCGTCGGCCTGGTGGCCGGCGTGCTGGGCGCCTGTGACTCGACCGAGCCGACCAAGAAGCCGGTCGGTGAGGTGACCACCATTGCGGGCTACCGGGCCGAGGACATCTCGCCCGATGGCTCGACCGTCCTGATGACCGACCTGTCCTCTCCGACCGCGGAATTTGCCTTCTTCGACGTCGCGGACGGCACCACCGCCAACAAGGCTGCTGCCGGCGACGCACTGTTCGACTTCGCCACCGGGATCTCCAACACCCTGCGGGTCAGCGCCATCCACGGCAAGCCGGAGAACGCCGGCCTCTGGTCGGAAGCCACCGGCTGGGAGGACCTCGGCAACATCTATCCGACCGGGTGCGAGTACGACGACGTGACCCACGACCAGGACCAGAGCAGCGCGTGGGACATCAGCGCCGATGGCCACACGGCGGTGGGCCTCGTGTGGAATGGCTGCAATCCCGAGGCGTACCTCTGGTCGGACGTGGGTGGCGTGGGCGGCTTCACCGCCCTCGACCTCCTCGGCGCCGGTCCGATGGGTACCGGGCAGCCGGCGCAGAACCGCGCCACCGTGGTGTCGGATGATGGCACGCGGGCGGGCGGGTTTGCGTCGAAGGTGGCCAATGTCGGCGGCACCGACTACTTCATCGATCGCTGGCCGGCCATCTGGAACAGCAACGGCAGCGGCTTCATGCTCGACGGCGGCTCGGTGTTCACCGAGGACGCCCCCGGCGAGGTCCTGGCCATCAGCGCCAACGGGACCACCGCGGCCGGCATCTGGAACCAGAAGGCGTTCATGTGGACCTCGGCCGGCGGCGCGGTGAACCTGTCCGGCGACGGATTCGGCTGGGGCCAGGCCGTGGCACTCAACGGCCAGCTGGTGTTCGGCACCAACCAGGCTGGGTTCTTCGACCCGGCAGTGCCGTTTGTCTGGACGCAGGCGGGGGGCGTGCAGTCGCTCTTCGACATCGCCGCGGCCAACGGGATCGAGATCCCCGCCGGCTGGTCGTGGGTGAACATCGCGGGCGCCTCGGAGGACGGCACGGTCGTGGTCGGCAACGCCTACGACGATACGTTCATGCCACAGACCGTCGTCCTCAAGATGCCGGTATCCGTCTACGGGCTGTAATCCCCGTCGATTTCCTGACACTTCGGGGCAGGCACTCGCGTAGGGTGCCCGCCCCCTGCCGGGGCGGCGCAACCGCCCCGGCTTTGTCTTCCCTGACCTCCTGGCCTCCATGCGACTCCCGCTCCTGAGCGCCCTGCTGCTCCTGCCCGTTTCGGCTGCCGCCCAGCAGTCGGCCCCCGTCACCGACCTCCAATACCAGCTGACCTTCACCTCCGCCACCGCCGGGGCCCGGAGCCTCACGGTCACCACCCGGTTCCAGGCGTCGGGCCCCGATCCCGTCCTCCTGTCGCTGCCGAGTTGGACACCGGGGGCGTACGAGGTCTCTAACTTTGCCCGCCGCGTGTCGGACTTTTCCGCCACGCAGGGCGGGGCCCCGCTCACCTGGGACAAGAGCGACCCCGACACCTGGCGCATTCGACCCTCCGGCAAGGGGCAGGTGACGGTCACCTTCGACTTCCAGGCCGACCAGCTCGACAACGCCATGGCGTGGAGTGCGCCCGACTTCCTGCTCGTCAACGGGACGAACGTCTTCCTCTACCCTGAGGGGCGGAGCCTCGACTTTCCCGCCACCGTGTCGGTGACCACCGAGCCGACCTGGCTGGTGACCACCGGCATGACGCCTGCCGGCGCCCGGAACACCTACCGCGCCTCCAACTACCACGACCTGGTGGACATGCCGTTCTTCATCGGCCGCTACGACCTCGACAGCGCGCAGGTGGCGGGGAAGTGGGTCCGGCTGGCCAGCTACCCTGCGGGCACCCTTGCGGGAGCGCCGCGCGAGGAGTTCTGGGCCCAGCTGCAGAAGTACCTTCCGGTGGAGATCGCCGTCTTCCAGGTGGCGCCGTACGACACGTACAGCAACCTCCTGATCTTCGACAAGGACTACGGCGGCGGGAGCGCCCTCGAGCACCAGAACTCGCACGTCGGCATCTACACGCCGCTTCTCATCGGCAATCCCATCCTGCCGTCCATCACGGCGCACGAGATCTTCCACCTCTGGAACGTGAAGCGCCTCCGCCCGGCGGAGATGGTGCCCTACCGCTACGACCAGTGGATGCCGACCCCCTGGCTCTGGGTGAGCGAGGGCATCACCGACTACTACGCCGACCTGGCGCTCGTGCGGGCCGGCGTGATCGACTCCGCCGAGTTCCTCAATTTCACTACCTCCAAGATCCAGGAAGTGGCCGACGCCCCGGTCGTGACCCTGGAGGACGCCTCCCTCACCGCCTGGATCAGTCCC
>DAOMFQ010000272.1:0-3204 GCA_035429905.1 Gemmatimonadales bacterium | reverse complement strand
CCACCGGGCGTGCGGTGGCGCCCACTCCAGCACGCTCTGCCACGGGGTGATCCAGTCCAGGGCGCGCGCCATTTCCTCCCAGAACGCGAGCCGGTCGCGGCTGGCCGAGTCGTAGAGTGCCTGGGTGGCGGCGGCGCGGGCCGCGAACTCGGGGGTGGGAGCGAAGCGACGCTCCTCGGACAGGAGCGTGTCGAGCTGGTCGGCCATGATCGGGAGGTCCTCCGGTCGGGTCGGGTCCGAAGCAGGCTGCGGCTCTTGCAGGGAGGCCGCGGAGGTGGCGGAGTGCGGGAGGCCGGGCCGCTGAAAGCCCTTGCAGTTCGGCCCCAACCGATTGAGCGCGTAAGAGTTAGGTCGTTGGCACCAAATTCGCCTTTTCCCCCGGCGGGAGGCATGGTGCCTCCCGGAACAATACAACTGATCCGCCCGATAATAGCACACCCGGAGCGATCCGGGGCCGCAAAACTGGAGGTCTCATCCCGTCGGGGTGAGATAGCTCGGTGCCGAAGGTGGAATGCACACGACTTGAAAGAGCGTGGCGTTTCGGCCGGCTGGCGTGGCGAAACGACCACGCTTCGCTGTTGTCGGGCAAGGGAGATACCGCGATGGGTACCGACCGCCCGACCGTTCGACAACTGACTGCGCCGGCCTCGCTCGGCCTCGACACGCGCGCATCCTTCCGGCAGGAGGCCGTCACGGCCCTGGAGGCGATGCCCGAAGGCGAGAGCCGGCTGGTCATCGACCTGAGCGCCACACATCACGTGGACTCTGCGGGGCTCGGGGCGCTGATGCTGGTCCAGCGCCGCGCGGGGGAGCGCCGGCAGCGCGTAGCGCTCCGTTCCGCGAGCGAGGAACTGCGCTTCCTCCTCATGCTCACCAAGCTCGAGGACCTGTTCGAACTGGAACCGGGGAAGGTGTAGTCTTATAATCCTGAGGTCATGACCGACCAGCCGAACCCGCGCCGGGTGCTCTTCATCGAAGACGAGCCCGCCCTGCGCATCAGCTATGAACGCTTCTTCCGGCCGCGCTACGCGATGTCGTTCGCGTCGTCCGGAGCCGAGGCGCTGACCCGCCTCGCCGAGGCGCCGCCGGATGTGGTCGTCCTCGACATGCGCCTCCCCGACACCGACGGAGTGGACCTGCTCCGCCGCATCCGCGGCATCCAGCCCGGCCTCCCGGTCATCATCACCACCGCCTACGTCAGTGTCGAACCCCAGCTCCGCGTGCTGGACCTGGCGCACAGCGCCTACCTGATCAAGCCGTTCGATCTCGACGAGCTCGGCGCCGCCATTGACCGCGCCCGCTGACGCGCCGCTGCTCTCGGCGCACGGCCTGGTCCGTGCCTTCGGCGCGCTGCAGGTCCTCCGTGGGGTCGATCTCGAGGTGCGCGCCGGGGAGATGCTCGCGGTCGCCGGGCCCAACGGCGCCGGCAAGACGACGCTGCTCCGCCTGCTCGCCGGCCTCATGCGGCCGAACTCCGGCGAGGTCCGCGTCCGCGGGCGGCGGCTCTCCCGCGACGACCCGTCCGCGCGGCGGAGCATCGGGCTCCTCTCGCACCACACCTTTCTCTACGACGACCTGACCCCCGCCGAAAACCTCCAGTTCACCGCGCGTCTCTACGGCCTGCCGGACCCGGCCGCCGCCACCCGCGCGGCGCTCGAGGAAGTCGGGCTGGCCGGCCGGGCGGACACCCCGGTGCGCCACCTGAGCCGCGGGCTCCTGCAGCGCGCCGCGATTGCCCGCGCGCTGCTGCACCAGCCGGACATCCTGCTCCTCGACGAGCCGTTCACCGGCCTCGACGCCCCGGCGGCCGACCGGTTCCGCGCCCTCCTGGCGTCGCAACTCGCTCGCGGCCGCGCGCTCATCCTCGTGAGCCATCACCTGGCCGAGGCGTGGGAGCTCGCCACGCGGGTGGCGGTCCTCGCCCGTGGCCGCTGGGCGCTCGAGAGCGCCCGGCCCGCCGACCTGGCCGCCTTCCATGCACGGTACGCCGAGCTCGTCAGTGGGTGAGTTCCTTCGCCTGGCGGTGGCCATCGCGGCCAAGGACATCCGGCTCGAACTCCGCAGCCGGACCGCGCTGCTCTCCGCCATCGTCTTCTCGGCGCTGGTGCTCGTGGTGTTCAACTTCGCGCGCGACCCCACCGCGCTCGCCGCGGTGGACCTCGCGCCGAGCGTCCTCTGGGTCACCTTCGCCTTCGGCGCGGTGATCGCGCTCAACCGGGCGTTCTACGTGGAGCGGGAGAACGCCGCGCTCGACGGCATCCTGCTCGCCCCGGTGCCACGCAGCGCCCTCTACGTCGGGAAGCTGCTGGCCAACCTCGCCTTCGTGACCGTGGTCGAGGCGGTGGCGCTCCCGCTCTTCGTGCTCTTCTTCAACGTCGGGCTGGGCCACGCGCTGCCGGGCATCCTGGCCGTCACGGCGCTGGCCACGCTGGGCTTCGTGGCGGTCGGGACCATCTTCAGCGCCATGGTGGTCCGGACCCGGTTCGCGGAGCTCATGCTCCCGGTGCTGCTGCTGCCGTTCATGGTGCCGCCGCTGGTCGGCGCGGTGCAGGTGACCGCCAAGCTGCTCGCGGGACGGCCGTTGAGCGAGATGCTGGGGTGGCTTAGGTTACTGACGCTGTTCGATGTCGTCTTCGTCACCCTGTGCATCCTCGTCTTTCCGGCGGTCGTCGACGAATGACTCCTGACCTCCTCGCCGCCCGGCGCATCGTGCGCCGCGGCCAAGTCCTGACGGTCCTCGGGCTCCTGGCCGCGGCGGGGGTGTATGTCCTCGCCCTCGAGTACACGCCGATGGAAGTGCGCCAGGGGCTGGCCCAGAAGATCTTCTACGTCCACGCCCCCGCCGCGTGGGGGGCGCTGGTCGCCTTTGCCATCGTCGGCCTCGTGAGCATCCTCTATCTCTGGCTCCACGACGAGCGACTCGACCTGCTGGCGGCGAGCTCCGCCGAGGTCGGCATCGCCTTCTCCCTCGTGATGCTCACGACCGGCCCGATCTGGGGCAAGACCGTCTGGGGCACCTGGTGGACCTGGGACGCGCGGCTCACCCTGACGCTCTTTCTGTTCTTCCTGTTCATCGGGTACCTGGCGCTCCGCGCCGCCGTGCAGGACCGCGGGGAGCGCGCGCGCTTCAGCGCGGTGGTGGGGATCATGGGGCTCGTGCTGGTGCCGTTCATCCACCTGAGCGTGTACCTCTTCCGCACCCTC
>DAOMFQ010000271.1:0-3218 GCA_035429905.1 Gemmatimonadales bacterium | reverse complement strand
TGACCGGGCAGGCGGCGCTGCAGGCCGCCACCCGCGTGCGCGACCAGATCGCGTCCGCGGCCGCCACCAAGCTCGACGTGCCGGTGGACCGGCTCGTCTTCGGCGGGCGCCGGGTGTTCGATGCGCAGGACCCCGACCGGGGCCTCGCCTTCCAGGAGGCGGTGGGTGTTGCGGAGGCGAAGTTCGGCACCCTCGGTGCGGTAGGCAGCTACACGCCACCCCGCTCGCCGGGCCGTTACCG
The DNA here is from genome assembly GCA_035429905.1 of Gemmatimonadales bacterium. Lineage (GTDB taxonomy): Bacteria > Gemmatimonadota > Gemmatimonadetes > Gemmatimonadales > GWC2-71-9 > SPDF01. The sequence goes on along the minus strand of DAOMFQ010000271.1, from coordinate 2,977 downwards.
CGGCGCGGGTGTGGGCCCATCGGCCGCCTACAGCTACTCGGCGGCGGTGGCCGAGGTCGAGGTCGACCCGGACACCGGAATCGTCCGGGTGCCCACCATCTGGATCGGGCACGACATCGGCCAGTCGATCAACCCGGCACTCGTGATGGGCCAGGTCGAGGGCGGGGTGTACATGGGGCTCGGCGAGGCGCTGATGGAGGAGATGGCGTACCGCGAGAAGCTGGGCCTGGTGCACAAGTGGCCGTCGATGCTCGAGTACAAGAGCCCGACCACGATGGAAATGTGCGATGTCATCACCTACCTGATCGAGGACCCCGACCCCAACGGCCCCTTCGGCGCCAAGGAAGCGGGGCAGGGACCGCTCAACCCGGTCATGCCCGCCATCGCCAACGCGATCTACGACGCGGTGGGCGTGCGGATCGACGAGGTGCCGATGAGCGCGCCCAAGGTCTTGAAGGCCATCCAGGCCAAGGCCAAGGGGAAGGACCCGCGGTTCGGGCCGAGCGGCACGCCGCAGGTGCCGTGGCCGGAGCGGACGTACGTGCGGACGCCGGCGCAGGGTGGGAATGGGAAGGACTGAGGACTGAGGGCCACTGACATGCTGAGATTGCCACCGCACGAGACAGCATTTCCCACGTCGATCGCCGACGCCGTGGCGCTGCGCGTATCCGCGGGCGCCGCGGGCGCGTACGTGGCCGGGGGCACCGACCTCTACCCCAACATGAAGCGCCGGCAGCAGGAACCGCGGCGCGTCATCGACATCCGGCGGATTCCCGAACTCAATCGGCTCGAGGTCGCGGCGGACGGCACGCTGGTGATCGGGTCCGGGGTGACCCTGACGCGATTCCTGCGCGATGCGTGGGTGCGCGCGGGTTGGCCGGTCCTGGCGCACGCCGCCTCCGAGATTTCCACGCCGCTGTTGCAGAACATGGGTACGGTGGGCGGCAACCTCCTGCTCGACACACGCTGCAACTACTACGACCAGGGCTTCGAGTGGCGGAAGGCCATCAACTTCTGCATGAAGAAGGACGGTGACACCTGCTGGGTGGCGCCCTCCAGCCCGCGCTGCTGGGCGGTGCAGTCGAGCGACCTGGCGCCGGTCGTCGTGGCGCTCGATGCGCGAGTGGTGCTGGCGGGGCCCGACGGGGAGCGTACCGTTCCGGCGGCGGCGCTCTACCACGACGACGGGATGGCGTTCCTGACCAAGCGGCCGGAAGAACTGCTGGTGCGTATCGAAGTGCCGGCGCTGACCGGCGCGAGAGCGAGTTACAGGAAGCTGCGCCGCCGGGGCGCGTTCGATTTTCCGGTGCTCGGTGTGGCGGCGTGGGCGTCTTTCGACCGGGCGGGGAGGGTGGCCGCGGCACGGATCGTCCTCGGGGCGGTCGGCTCGCATCCGAAGCTGGTGGACGACGCAGCGGCGGCCCTCATTGGCGGCACACTGAACGACGATGAGCTGGACGCGGCGGCCCGGGTGGCTGGCAAGCTGGCCAAGCCGCTCGACAACACCGACTTCACCATCGGCTGGCGGAAGGACATGGCGCCGGTGTTCGTGCGGAGGGCGTTGGAGGAGCTCCGGCAACCCTAGAAGGCGAACCCGCCCAACCCGAACCAGATGGCGGAGCCCTGTGGGCTCCAGGCGCCGGTCACCACGAGGCCGACCGAGCGGTCGGGCATGGCGAACCAGACGCCCCCGCCCACCGAACCGTGCCACACATTGGTGTTGTCGGTCGCATTGAACACTCTCCCCACGTCGGCCAGCCCCATCACCCCGAACTGCCACGGCACGACCACGGGCAGCGTGGCGACGCGCACCCGCAGTTCGCCGTTCAGGAACGCCGACGACTCGCCGGCGTAGCGCCCCGCCTCATAGCCGCGGACCGTAGTCGAGCCGCCGATGAAGGCGGCCTCGTGCACCGGTACCTCGCCCATCACGAGCTTCGCCGAGGCTCGCGCCGCAAGCGTGAAACGCGACGCCGAGGGAAGGGTGACATACCACGCGGCTGACGCCTGCATGGTGCCGAACGGACTGCCGGCGCCGAACACGACGGGGTATGCCGCCCCGCCGGCCACGATGCGCCAGCCGGTGCGCGTGAAGTTGGGGGCGTCGCGGGTGTCGTAGGTGGCGGTGGCGAGCAGGCCCGCCTGCGCGAATTCTGGCACGCCGTAGGGGCGCGAGTCGTTGATGAGGTGGCTCCCGACCGTGTCGGTGCGCACGTGCTTGAACACCGGTCCCACGGCGACGGTGCTGTGCGTCGTCATCCGGTAGTTCCAGGCGGGGTAGAGGTACAGCTGGTTCTGACGCGCCAGGTAGTAACTGATGGGTTGCGAGAACGGCGTCGAGTTGCCGTACCCGAAGAAGTGGAGCACCGCGATCTCCGAGATGCCGGCGTCCAGTGTCAGGCCCGCCGGCGAGCGCCACCGGTGGAAGTTGCCGTGCAGCTCGACGGCGTAGTCGCCGACGGCGGTCGCGTACCCGGCGCGGATCCGGAGCTTTCGGTAGAAGGGATCGTGACCCAGCCGGTAGGTGGTGAGAATGATCCCGCCGCCGAGCAGGACGCCCACGTCCGAGTTGACGTCGAACCAGGTCGTGAAGCCGGCATCGGTGCCACGAAGGGGCACCGGCGGCGGTCGGAGGAGGTTCAGGTCTTCGACTTCCGGCGTCGGCAGAGTGTCGCCGATGACGTCGGCCCTGGTGCCGGCGGGGTCGGCCCCCTCGCCGAAGAGCGTGGTGCGCACTCCGCTCAGTCGCTCGCCGCTCACGGTGAGCCCCGGGAGCCAGGCGATGTCCAGGTAGGGCCCGATATTGCCAGGGCCGAGCAGGGTCACGTGGTCAGCACCGCCCTCCAGGTACAGGGCTACCGCGTCCGTTTCTCCCGGTCCGTAGGTGCGGTGCCGCCCGTCCTGGAAGGCGAGCTCCAGAGATCCATCGGGACGCCGGACGACGGACACGGTGTCGGGCCCGAAGGTCCCGAAGAAC
>DAOMFQ010000270.1:0-3233 GCA_035429905.1 Gemmatimonadales bacterium | reverse complement strand
CTGGTCGGGCTGGAGCACGAGCCACATCGAGTACTTGCCGGGCTTCACCGGGTGACCATCGAGCCGGATGGAGCGGTTGACCTCGAAGGTGGACGCGAAGTTTGCCCCGGGAGTCCAGACCTCGCCCCAATGCACGAACTTCCCGAAGATGGTCGAATCCCGCCCGCGGATCTGCGGGCGGGAGTAGTCGATGGTGATCGTGGTGCCGTCGATCGTCTGCCAGACGCCGCCGCGCTCGCTCAGCCGGATCTGTGCATGGAGGGCCGCAGGGATGAGCACGAGCAGGGCCAGGCAGGCGCCGCGGAGGCGCACTGTGGCAGCGGTCATGAGGACTCCCGGAATGGTGGAGTGTGGTGAGGGCGGCAAGTTACCGCGGCGATGCCGACCGGGCCACCCGCGGACACGTGGCTCATCAACGGGCGTACTTCACCGTCCACCCGACCCGCCCCGCCGCACCCTCGATCCGCACCACGCGCACCCTGTCGGCCCGAAGCCGTGTCGTCGCCCGCCCTCCGGTGGTGGTCACTCCCGCGACGGTGAACCCCGGCGGCTCGCTCAGGTAGAGCTCGTACGCGTCCCCCGCCACCACCTCGCTGGTGCCGGCCAGCGTGGAGTCGCGCCAGGAAAGGTCCTGCAGGTCCGGCCCGCCGCAGGTCACGTGGCGGTTGGTGGCCAGCAACTGCGGGTGATCCACCCGCGCGCGAAGGCAGACGACCTGCACGGCGTAATCGGTATCCACCGGCGGCAATCGCAGCGTATCCCGCGCGATCCCGAGGGCGCTGCGCGTCCAGAACTCGAACGCCACGTAGTCGGTGCCTGGCGTGAGCCCCAGTTCCGCCAGCGGGATGGATCCATTGCCGCCGGTCCGCGCCAGCACCGTCCACTGGCCGAACGGCCGCGCGATGTCCAGCTGGTAGAGCGACACCACCTCGCGCTGGTCGGCGTCGAAGGGACGGGGGCCGGAGCCGCTGAGCTCGGTGGCGGCCATGGCGAGGAGCGCGGAACGGGACGGGTCCACGTCGTACGCCTGCCCCGGGCGGGTAAAGAGCACCGGCGCCGTGCGGCGCCCCGCCTCCACGCGGTCCGTCTCGTACACCTCGGGCCGGTCGGTGAGCATGAGCACCGCACCGGTCAGCGTGGTGAGGGTCGCCGCCTTGTAGCCGTCCGGCTGGCGCAGCTCGATGTGGTCGGGGTCGTTCCGCCAGACGACGTTGTTGAAGGAATTGTACTGGGCAAAGGAGCCGTAGCCGAAGCCGTCGTCACCCACGCGCACGCCATCCACCAGCCCGATGAGCTCGGGCCGGATGCCCCAGCAGGCCAGCAGGTACACGTCCCAACCAATCGCGGCGCGCACCCGCTCCACCACGCCCCGGAACACCGCCGCGCGGTCGAGTCCCAGGCTGGTGTAGTAGTCCGCGTAGCTGTTGTAGCCCTCGTACCGGAGGTGCCGGAGGGCGTCGAGCTTGAAATAGGTCCAGCCCATGGCGCGGAGCACCCGATACACCGGAGACACGAGCGTATCCATTGCCGCGGCCGAACTCCCGTCCATCACGAAGCCCACCCAGTTCCCCCACGCGGGGGTGCCGTCGGGCGCCCGGACAAACCACGCAGGGTGGGCCGCCGCCGCCGGCCGGTCGTGGAATGCCACGTTGGTCCAGATCCCCGGCTCGAGCCCGCGGGCGCTGATCGCTTGCCGGAGCGCGGGGAGCCCCGCCGGGAACTTGGCGTTGGGGTTGAGCCAATGTTCCGGCAGGCCGATCGGGAGCTGCTGGTAGCCGTCGTCGATCTGGAGGTAGGTAAAGCCGAAGGGGCGGAGACGGGCGGCCAGGACATCCGCGGTGCGCGTGATGTCGTCGGCCGTCACCTTGTCGAAGTAGGCGTACCATGAGCTCCACCCCGCCACCGACGCCGGCCATGGCCGGTACTCCCGCGGCCGGTACTGCGCGAGCCCGCGGTGCCGCTGGTAGTAGCGGGGCCGGAACCGGAGCGTCACCTCGCCCCCCGACACGGTGAACCGGAACTCCGCGCGCGTATGCTGGGTCGGCACCGGCTCGACCGTCACCGTGGCGGGCTCGTCCACCGACAGCAGCCAGTCGCCGTGGCGGTCATACACCGCGCGGTTGAGCCGGTTGAACACCGGCCCCACGGCGTGCCGCACCACCCGGAGCCCGTCCTCGCGGGGCTCGGCCTCCACGGCGAACGCCTCGGCCGAACCGGAGAGCGTGCCGGTCAGGGTGAGGCGTCCCCGCGGCGCCGTCCACTTGAGCACCTGCGTCACCCGGCCGCTCGTGCTGTCCACGAGCTGGATGAACGTCGGCGGCTCCCCGGCGAGGTCGATCCTGGCCGACAGGATGACCTCCCCGTCGTACCGGAAGACGAGCAGCCGCCCCCGTGCCTCGAGGGTGGCGGCGGCGTTGGGCGGCTCGGCGGGGGCCTGCGCACGGAGCGCCGGAACCGGGGCCAGGGCCAAGGCGGCGAGCGCGAGGAGGGTGCGCGTCATCGCAGGTAGGTTGCGTCTCATCCCGGCGGATGGCAAGATGGTGGCCTCCCTCCCCGCGACGGGCGCGCATGGGCCTTAATCCACTCGACATCGCCAGCTTCGTTGGCTTCCTCGCCCTGCTCTTCGGCGTGTCCCTGGCGGCGGCCCGCAAGCGGCGCGACACCACCGAGGACTACTTCCTGGCGGGGCGCGAGCTCCGCTGGTGGCTGATCGGCATCTCGCTGATTGCCTCGAACATCTCGACCGAGCACTTTGTCGGGCTGGCCGGGCGAGGATACGAGATCGGGCTGGCCATCGCCAGCTACGAGTGGATGGCGGCGGTGACGATGGTGGTGGTGGCGCTCTACTTCCTGCCGCGCTTCCTGCGGGCCGGCATCTTCACCATGCCGGAATATCTCGAGTATCGCTACGACGGCCGGGCGCGCAGCCTCATGGCGTTCTTCATGATGAGCGCCTACGTGCTCGTTGCGCTTGCCACCGTCCTCTACAGCGGCGCGCTGGCGCTGGAGGCGGTCACCGGCCTCCCGCTCCTCCGCGGCATCTGGATCATTGGCGCCCTCTCGGGCATCTACGTCACGTACGGCGGGCTCCGCGCCGTGGTCTGGACCGAGCTCATCCAGGGCATCGCCCTCCTCCTCGGCGCCCTCCTCGTGTTCGTCCTGTCGCTTCACGCGGTCGGCGGATGGGGTCGCTTCACGGAGCTCTCGGCGGGCGAGCTCCACCCCGTGCTCCC
>DAOMFQ010000269.1:0-3243 GCA_035429905.1 Gemmatimonadales bacterium | reverse complement strand
ATTGCCGCCTTGACGCTTCGGCAGACGGTCAGCAGCTTGGCCGTCCACCATCAATCGCAAAGGCCTTCCATGCGCCCAATCCTGATCTTCACCACCGCGCTCGCCCTCGCCGCCTGCACCCCGTCGGCCAAGGCGCCCGAGCCGGTCTCGGCCAGCGTCGAGGAGTTGGGGCAGATGAACCGGGAGTTCGCCGCCGCGCTCAACGCCAAGGATGCCGCGCTGGCTGCGTCGTACTATGCCGAAGATGCCGTGATCATCCCCCCGGGTGAGGCGATGGTCCAGGGCCGAGCGGCCATCGAGGCCTACTGGAAGGGCGCCATCGAGCAGGGCGGCGTGCGAGACGCCGCGGTCGAGACCTTCACGGCGGAAAGCTCGGGGGATGTGGGCTACGAAATCGGGAGCTTCGTCCTGACCGTGAACGGCCCGGACGGCACCCCCGTGCAGGAACACGGCCGCTACGTCGAACTGCTCCGGCGCGGCGCCGACGGGAAGTGGTACTCCACCGCAGGGATCTGGAACTCGGCACCGCCAGTGGCGCCCTAGCCGACGGGGCAACGGCGCTCCGCCCACTCCCCGGTAGCGCCTACCCCGCTGTGCGCGGGACAGGATCCCAGTTGCGCAGTGGGCTGAAACCGCCCTTTCCGGTCCGGCGTAGGTGGGTACTCCCGCGCGGGAGCCCCACGGTGACGACCGAAGCACCTCGAGCAGTGCGCCTCATCGGCCTCCTGCTCCTCGTCCAGCTCGCCAACCTGATCGTCCCGTTCGTGCTCCTGCAGCCAGCGCTCGGTAGAGACGTCCTCGTTTCCGCGGCGCCGCACGCCTCGGCCATGACGATGGCGGTCACACTGCTCTACATCAACGGCGCCGTCACCGTGGCCGTCTCACTCCTGCTCTGGCCCCATATCCGCCAGCACTCGGAGGCCGCCGGGTTGCTCCTCGTGGCCGCCGGGGCGGTCTGGTTGACCCTCCAGGTCATCGACAATGCTCACCTGCTCTCCCTGCTCGCCCTGAGCCAGCGGGCCGCCGAAGGGGGGGCGGGGGCGGACCTCCTGCCGGCGGCCACGGCCGCAGTCCAGTCCACGCGGCGGTTCGTGCATTACTCCACGCTGATCGGTATTGACGCGTGGCTCCTCGTCCTCTTCGCCACGTGCGCGCGGTTCCGCCTGGTCCCCCGCGCCATCGGCGTCCTGGGGATCGGGACTGTCCTGCTGCATCTCGGTGGGATGGTGCTGCCGCTGTTCCAGGGGCGCCCGCCCATGACCCTGCTCGGCGCGTCCATGGGCGTGATGCAGCTGGCAGTGGCCGGGTGGGTGATGGTGAAGGGGCTGCCGGTCGCTACCCGACGCTGACCATCCCCACCGCCCCATGGCACGCCGACAGCGTTCCCACCACCAGTGAGAACGGCTCGGATGCGCCTGCGGCTTCGCGCAGGAGCCGGTCCGCCGCCACCGCGTCCGCCACGCCGAACATCCCCACCCCATCGGTCAGGTGCTTCGTGACGAACAGCGCCGGCCCCACGACGCGCCTGCCCTCCTCACCAACCCGGGCCACGAGCTCCTGTACCGTCTCCGACATTTCCCAGGTGCGCGGCGCCCGGATGACGGGACAGGTGTGCGGCTCGATGCAGTGGGTGGGGCACAGCCAATCGGCCCACGAGACGTACCGGGTGCCATCGGGCGCGAGTGTCTCGTAGGGCGTGCCGAGGGGCATCTCCAGCGGAACCTGCCGCACGTCACGGCCTGGAAAGAGCGCCCGAGCCCGCCGCAGCACCCAGTTGAACATCAGGTGCGGCATGAGCGGCGACGGGACGATGTAGCTCGGAAGTTCCCCCTCTCCGCTTGCCGGAGAGGGGGACAGGGGGCGAGGACCTTCAGCGGAGACAGAGGCCTGCTGGAAGTACCCGTCGAAGAAGGTGTCCCAGTCCTCGACGACAAGAGTGCGGACTGGGGAGGGCGGGAGGTCCCGCGTCAGCTGGCAGGCGTGATCGCGGTCCACGACCAGCACCCGCTCTACCTCCAGCACCCCCCGGGCGCGCGCCCGCTCCAGCTGGCGGGCGTAGAAGGTGCCGTAGCATCCGCCGCCGACGACGATGATGTCTGACGCATGCATGGGCGCGCTGCCGGGGCGCACTGCCATGCGCCCCTACAGCGCGCCGCCGGTGATGGGGAGGACGTGGCCGGTGACGGCGCGCGCGGCGTCGCTCGCAAGGAACAGGACTCCGTCGGTAATCTGGGAGATCTCCACCCACCGCGCCTTCCCGCCCCCCACGGACGCCACGTTGTCGGAGGTGCGGACCATGCCGGGCGCCACGGCGTTGACCCGCACCCCGCGATCGCGGAGCTCGAGCGCCAGGCTCTGCGTGAAGGCGCCCACCCCCGCCTTGGCCGCCGCGTACACCGCCATCCTGTCCTGCGGCTTGAAGAAGGCGATCGACGAGAAGTTGATGATCACGCCCTCGGTCTCGGCCAGCGCCGGCACCGCCGCCTGGCTCACGAGGAAGGCCGTCTTGAGGTTGATGGCCACCTCGCGGTCGAAGTCCGAGACCGCCGTGCCCTCGACGGGGCCATAGGTGGTGAGCCCGCCTGCGACGTTGACCACCACGTCAAGTCGGCCGAAAGCCTTGACCGCCGTTTCCACGGCCAGCCGCGCGATGTCCGGCACCGTGAGGTCCCCCGCCGTGGGCCGGGCCTCGATCCCCTCGGCCTCGAACTCCCGGGCGCGGGCCGCCGCCTCGACGGCGTTCCGGTCGCAGAGGACAAGCCGGGCTCCCGCCCGCCCGAACGCCAGCGCCACCGCGTGGCCGATCTGGCCCACCCGCGCCACGCCCGTGACCAGCACCACCTTGCCCTTGAAGTTCCAGTCGGTCACGCGGCTCTCCCTCCGCTGGGCGCCGGACGCCGCTCCTCGAGCCGGTCGAGCCACTCGGCCGGCACCGTCTGGCTGCCCAGCGCGCCGTGCTCCTCGCCGAGGCGGATGTCGCCGTGCCAGTCGCTCCCGCCGGTGCGCGCCAGGTCGAGCGAGCGCGCCAGCCCCGCGATCCGGCTCCGGATATCGGCGCCGTGCCGCGGGTGCCGCACCTCGACGGCATCGAGCCCCTCGGCCTTGAGCCGCTCGAGGAACTGGCGGTTGGCCCGGTCGCGCAGGTGCGCCGCCGACACCACCCCGCCGACCCCGTGCACCAGTTCCGCCACCTCACCGAAGCTCGGCAGGAATTGACGCAGCAACGAAAGCACCTCCGGCAGA